>JAVKGW010000009.1 GCA_031460175.1 Armatimonadota bacterium
CTCCCCGTCCGCAGCAGGGGAACGGTCAGGACGCCCACCAGCCCGAGGAGGACGCAAACCGCTTCCCACCCCGACATCCGTCGCATGGCCCCTCGCCTCCTTTTCCCGGTTTCTGGAACCGTCCCGGCCGGCCACACCCGAGAACGCCCGCACACCCCCGACGCACCCCGGTCATCCGGTCTGTCTATACAAATCCACAGCACCACTCTATGGAGGTCCTCCCCTCCCGTCAATCCAGCCGTGGGGCGGGGACTCCGAAGGCTGCGGGAGCGGGGAGAGGTTGCGCCGCGTGCTTACAGGGACCGTCCCGGGCGTGAGCCGCACCTCCAACCCCACCAGCGGCCGGGCGGCTGCGACCGCTGGCAAAGATTACCAGGTCGGATTAGCGAAGCCCGGGTGCGGGATGCTGCGGATCCGGCCCTGGCTAGATCCCTCACGCAGGCGGGGCAAGTCCAAATCGCCCAGGAAGTTCGCAAACCGATCTAGTCACCACCGATAGGTACCGAAGGTGGCCTGCGTGCACCCGGCTACCTGCTTGTTGAGCAGGAAGGCCTCGACCAAGGTGGTGAACCCTGGCTTTCCGGGCCGCTCTATTGAGGTCGCGGGCGGCTGAAACTCTTGCGGTACAAGCGCTGGCGCGCCCGGAGGGATTCGAACCCCCGACCCGCTGCTTAGAAGGCAGCCGCTCTCTCCCCTGAGCTACGGGCGCGGCCCTGCTCATTCTACTGCGCCGGAGCACGATCCGGGAATCGCTCCAACAGGAAGGGGACGGGGAGGCCTCCCATCAGCGCCCACGGGCAAGACCCTGGGACCGACCGACGATGGCGCGGGGTGCTCCGTGTGGTATAATCCCCCTGGCTCACGGAGGCACGGTGGCCGTAGCTCAACGGCAGAGCACCAGACTGTGGCTCTGGGGGTTGGGGGTTCAAATCCCCTCGGCCACCCCAGCAGAACCCCGAGGGTAGGAGAGGACTGTTCTGCAGGGTTCGACTTGGCGGGAGCCTCTTGACAGTAGTGTACTCTGTATACAAAACTCTGTATTGAACTAGCCGTATGGAGACCGATCGAGGCGGTGGCCCGTGCTGGCCCGGGATGCGGAGCGCCTGATCCGGTCCGAGGTCCTTCCCCTGGAGCGCTCCGAGATCAGCGCGCAGATCGCGGAGATCCTGGCCAACGAGATCATCCAGGGTCGCCTGCCCGGAGGTACCAGGCTCCGGGAAGAGGCCTTGGCCGCCCAATTTAAGACCAGCCGCACGCCGGTCCGGGAAGCCCTCCGACGCCTGGAGCGAGAGCACCTGGTGGAGCACATCCCCCGTCGAGGGTTCGTGGTGGCGACCATCCACGCCCGTGCCGTCGCGGGGATCTATCTCTGTCGGGCCTGGCTTCACGGCCTGGCCGCCCGGCAGGCCACCCTGGTCGCCACGCAGGCGGAGATCGAGGAGCTCGAGAGCTTCGTCCGCCAGATGCGCCAGGCCTTAGAGCCCCCGAATGTGCCGGAACTGTTCCGCCTCAACGTGATCTTCCACCAGCGGATCGCGGAGATCGCCCAGAACCCAACCCTGGAGGAGATCCTGCGCGGGCTGGGACGGCCCATTCTGCGCCTTCGGTACATGTCCATCTCCGTTCCGGGACGGGCGGAGGCGTCCGTGCGGGCCCATGAGGAGATCATGACAGCGTTCCGCGCCCGGGACCCCATCCGCGTGGAAACCCTGGTCCGCGAGAACATCCTGGCCGCGGGGGAGGCGATTCTGCGCCACTACTTCCCCGAGGAACTGGGCCGGGATCCCACGCTCCTGGAGACTTATCTGACCACGGGATACGGCCGGCCGCAGGCCTCCGTTCAGCCCGTGGCCTCGGCTCTCTCTGGGGTAGGAAAGGCCGGGGAGGGTGTTGATCGCAGGGGGCGCAAAACCGAAAGCGGGAGGAGGGCAAAGCCGTGAGACGCGTGGCCTTTCAGACGGGATTGGCCGGCTTTGTGGTGACGGTCCTGATCGTGTGCTCCGTCTCGTCCGTTCCCGCCCAGGCCCCGGTACGGCTCCGGGTGGGCATCATTCCCATCGTGGATCTGCTCCAGCTGTTCGTGGCAGACGCCAAGGGCTACTTCGCAGAGGAAGGCTTGCGGGTGGAGACCACGACCATGGCGGGAGGTGCGCAGATCGCCCCCGCGGTGGAAGGGGGCAGTCTGGATGTGGGATGGTCCAATGTCGTCTCCATCCTGCTGGCCCGGGAGCGGGGGTTTGACTTCGTGTTCTTCGCACCGGGAGCGTTCGAGGTGGATCCCCACAACCGCGTCCACCAGTTGTTGGTCCCCGCGGACTCCCCGGTGCGCGGGGCGCGGGACCTCGTGGGCAAGACCGTGGCGGTCAACACCCTGGCGAACATCCCCTACCTCGCGGCCCTCGCGTGGCTCGACCAGCACGGGGTGAATCCGGTCCAGGTCCGGTTCGTGGAAATTCCGTTCCCCGATATGCCGGCGGCCCTGAGCGGGAAGCGGGTGGATGCCGCGGTGGTCATCGAGCCCTTCGCGAGCGTGGCGTTGGCCCAGGGGGTTGCTCGGGTACTGGATCCACGTCCCTTCGCGGTCTTCGGTCGGAGGGTCCTGGTGGCCTCCTGGTTCGCGAAGCGCTCCTGGCTCGATCGAAACCGGCAGGCCGCAGCCGCCTTCAACCGGGCCATCCGGCGAGCGAACGAGTTCATCCTCCGTCGTCCCGGTGAGGCCCGGGCCCTGATCCCCCGGTACACCCGGGTCCCCGCGGATGTCGCGGAGCGGATGCCCCTGCCAGGGTTCTTCTCCACGGTGTTCGATTCGGACGTGCAGCCGGTGGTGGAGGCGGCTGTCAAACACGGGCTGCTGCGGAGGCCTCTTGCGCTCGGAGACATCTTAGTGCGAGGCCTGCGCTAAAGGATGAGCACCGTGTGGCTCCAGGGGAAGGGATTTGACCGGTGGGTCTCGGTCCTGGGAGCGGTGCTGGCGTGGGAGGTGGTCTCCAGGGCCGGAATTCTGCCCCCGGCCTTCTTCCCCCCTCCCAGCCGGGTCCTCCTGGCCCTGGTACGGGAACTGGGAACGGGTGAGATCCCCAAACACACCCTGACCACCCTCGCGGCCTATGCACGGGGTCTCGCCCTGGCCCTGGCCATCGGGGTGCCGTGGGGCGTCCTGCTGGGCCGGGTCCGGATCATGCGGCGGGCCAGCGCGGTGCTGATCGAGATGCTGCGGCCCATCCCCTCTGTGGCCATCATTCCCGTGGCCATCCTGCTGCTGGGGATCGGGGAGGAGATGCGGTTCGCGGTGGCTTGCTATGCGGCGGTGTGGCCCGTGCTGTTCAACACCATGTACGGGGTCTACAACGCAGATCCCGTACTCGTGGACAGCGCCCGGGTCTTTGGGTTCGCGCGGTGGGAGGTCCTCTGGCGGGTCGTGGTTCCGTCCGCCCTTCCGTTCATCACCACGGGCATTCGGGTGAGCTCCGCGGTGGCCCTCATCGTGACCGTAACCGCGGAGATGGTGGCGGGCACCGGAGGGCTCGGCTTCTACGTGAAGGCTACAGAGCTAGGGAGCCGTGTCCCAGAGATGTACGGGGGGATTTTGCTTCTGGGAATCCTGGGATACCTGCTGAACCACCTCCTGCGAGCCTTGGAGGGCCGGACCCTGGGGTGGTACCGGGGAGCCATGGGACGGGCGGAGGAGGCAGGAGGGTGAGGATGCCGAGGGGATGGCGCGGGGTCCGGATGGCCAACTGGGCGGGATGGCTGGTTTTCCTGGCGTTTCTGGGGCTTTGGGAGATCCTTTCCCGCCGATCCGGGTCCCTGTACTTTCCCCCGATCACCCGGATCGTCGAGACCTTCATGGCCGTGTGGCAGGCCCGAAACCTCTCGGCCCACGTGGTGCCCAGCCTGGTGCGGATGGGGGAAGGGTACGGCCTCGCGGCGCTTGTGGGGACGGTCCTGGGGATTGCCATGGGGCATTGGAGACGGCTGGATCGGTTCGTGGACCCCCTCGTGGAGTTCTTCCGGGCCATCCCGCCGCCTGCGCTCATCCCCTTTGCCCTCCTCACGATGGGAATCGGAGACGCGAGCAAGGTGTTCGTGATCGCCTTCTCCAGTCTCTGGCCCATCCTCCTGAACGCCCGGGATGGGGTGCGGAACGTGGATCAGGTAATGATCGAGACCGCCAGGATGTTCGGCCTCAGCGCCCGAGAGGTGGTGATGGGGGTGGTGGCTCCGGCCACCATGCCCCAGCTCTTCGCGGGTCTCCGGACGAGTCTCGGCGTGGCCTTCATCACCATGGTGATCGCGGAGATGGTGGGAAGCACCAATGGGCTGGGGTACTTCATCCTGAATGCCCAGCGCCTGTTTGCGGTGCCGGAGATGTACGCGGGCATCCTCCTGCTGGGCCTGTTGGGATACCTGGTAAACGGCGCTTTCGAGCGGGTGGAGGGCCGCGTCCTGGGCTGGCATCGGGGATCCCGGGCGGTGCAGCCATGAGCCGGGTCGTGCTGGAAGTGGTGGACGTGAGCAAGGAATTCTCGGAACGCCAGCGGGCGGCCCTCCAAGGGGTTTCCTTCTCCGTGATGGAAGGGGAATTCGTGGCCATCGTCGGGCCCTCGGGATGCGGGAAGTCCACCTTGCTCAAGTGCGTGTGTGGTCTTATGGCCCCGTCCCGGGGCGAGATCCGGGTGGAAGGGCGTCGGGTGACAGGGCCGCCGCCCGGAGTCATCCTGGTGTTCCAGGAGTACAACCGATCCCTGTTCCCCTGGCTCACGGTGATCCAGAACGTGATGCTCCCCCTGCGGAAGCGGAAAGGACTCACGCCCCTGGACCGGGAGGGACTGGCCCTCCGGATGCTGGCGGCGGTGGGCCTCGACGGGTTCGGGAACCACTATCCGTGGGAGCTCTCCGGGGGGATGCAGCAGCGGGTGGCCATCGCCCGGGCTCTGGCCTTTCAGCCCCGCATCCTCCTCATGGACGAACCCTTCGGCTCTGTGGATGCCCTCACGCGGATGGAGCTGGAAGATCTGTTGCTGAACCTCTGGACCCAGTTCCGGTTTACCACCCTGCTCGTCACGCACGACGTGGACGAGGCCATCTACCTCGCGGATCGAGTTCTGGTGTTCAGTGGGTCTCCGGGAAGGGTGGTGGACGACGTGCCGGTGGATCTGCCGCGACCTCGTGATCAGATCGCGACGCGGTCCGCGGCCGCGTTCGCTTCCTTGCGAAGCCGGATCTTCCGTCAGATCGGGAGCCGAAGACCGGACTGGGTGGCAACTCCGCCAGGCGAAGGAGGGCCGCGATGAATCCGGACAAGGTGCGAAGCTTGCAGGAGGTGGTGGCGTCCGTCCCGGAGGGGGCACATGTGGCCCTGGGAGGATTTGCCGTCTCGGGCTGCCCCATCGCCTTCGTGCACGAGATGATCCGGCAGCGGCGGGGAAGGCTGACCCTCAGTCAGGCGGTGGGGGGAATGGATACGGACCTCCTGGTGGGCGCGGGGCTGGTGGACACCCTGATCTTTGGAGGCGGATCCCTAGATCGGGCGGGCCTGCTGAACCGGGTGAACGAGGCGATCCTGAGGGGCAGGGTCCGGGTCCTGGAGCAAAGCAGCTTGGCCATCACCCTCCGCTACCATGCGGGGGCCCTCGGCATTCCTTACATTCCCACCCGTACGCTCCTGGGATCCGAGATGCTGGAACCTCTCGTGGAGGCGGGGGAGGCGGAGGTGGCGGAGGATCCCTTTGAAGGCCAGAGGATCGTCCGGCTCCGAGCCCTGCGGCCGGATGTGGCGGTGCTGCACGTCCAGATGGCAGATCGTCAGGGAAATTGCCGGATCCTGGGGCCCACGTGGGACAACCTGGAGAAGGCCCGGGCCGCCCGCCGCACCATCGTGCTCACGGAGGAGCTGGTGGACGAGGAGGCGTTCCGGAGATCCCCGGAGGGGACGGTCCTGAGCGGCCTCTACGTGGACGCGGTGGTCCCCCTCCGTTTCTCCGCTTACCCCACCGCCTGCTACCGGAAGTACGATTACGACTTCGACCATCTGCGGCGCTACGCCACGCTCGCACAAACCGAGGAGGGGTTCGCCCAATACCTGGAGGAGTACGTCCTGGGAACCTCCGACCACGAGGGATACCTGCACCGCGTGGGGGAGGAACGCCTGCGGGATCTGGTGGCGGATCCGGAAAGGGGGTATTGAGGCGATGAGCAAAAGCCAGAGGTACAGCCCGAGCGAGATGATGGTGGTGGCCGCCTCCCGGTTGCTCCGGGACGGGGAGATCGTGTTGGTGGGACTGGGGCTTCCGCAGCTGGCGTGTCTGCTGGCGAAGGCCACGCACGCCCCGGGACTCCGAATGGTCCTCGAGATCGGAGTCCTCGAGCCCGAGCCAGTAGATCCCGCCATCGGGATCGCGGATCCACGCCTCTGGTACCGCGCCACCTGCCACACGAGCTTCACGGAGACCCTCGGGGTCCTGCTTCAAGGCGGCCGGATCGACGTGGGGTTCTTGGGCGGGGCCCAGGTGGACCGGTTCGGCAACATCAACTCCACGCACGTGTGCCAGAACGGACGGCCCGTCCGCAGATTTCGGGGCAGCGGAGGCGCATGCGACATCGCGGCCCTGGCGGGACGGGTGATCATCATCACGCCCCACGAGCGGCGCAGGTTCCCGGAACGGGTGGATTACCGTACAAGCCCGGGCTTCCTCGAGGGAGGGCGCAGCCGGGAGGCTGCAGGCCTGCGCGGGGGGCCGGTGCACGTGATCACGGATCTGGCCGTGCTGGGGTTTGATGCGGAAACCCGGGAGATGCGGCTGATAAGCGTGCACCCGGGCGTGGACCCCGAGGCGGTGCAGGAGGCCACAGGCTTCCCGTTGGTCTGGGCCGGGGAGATCCAGACCACCCCACCCCCCTCTCGGGAGGAGCTGGAGATCCTGCGGACCCGCATCGATCCGCATGGCTGGTACCTGAGGTGAGACGGAAAGGAGGGGGCGATCATGGAACGAGGCTCTCCGGAGTCCCTGGCCCTGTTGCGGGAGTCCATCCGGGAGCTGTGCAAGCGGTTCCCGGACGAGTACTGGAGGGAGCTGGATCGACGGCGTGCCTACCCGGAGGAGTTCATCCGGGTCCTCACGGAGCAGGGGTATCTCTCCATCCTCATTCCGGAGGAGTACGGAGGGGCGGGGCTGGGGATCACGGAGGCCAGCGTGATCCTGGAGGAGATCAACCGCTCCGGGGGAAACGCGAGCGCGTGCCACGCGCAGATGTACACCATGGCGCCCATCCTCCGCTACGGCAGCGAGGAACAGAAACGCCGGTACCTGCCGAGGATCGCCAGCGGGGAACTCCGACTCCAGGCCTTTGCCGTCACGGAGCCCGATGCGGGCTCGGACACCACCCGGATCACCACCTTCGCCCGCCGGGTGGGAGACCGCTACGTGATCCGCGGCCAGAAGATCTTCATCTCCCGGGTCCTGCAGTCCGACCTCATGCTCCTGCTGGCCCGCACCACCCGCTACGAGGAAGTGGCTCAGAAAACCGAGGGGATGTCCCTGTTCCTCATTGACCTGCGGGAAAGCCGGGACCGGATCCGGATCACCCCCATCGAGACCATGCTCAACCATCCCACTTACCAGCTGTACTTCGATGACCTGGAGGTCCCGGAGGACGCCCTGGTGGGGGAGGAAGGGAAGGGGTTTCGATACATCGTGGACGGGTGGAATGCGGAGCGGATTCTGGTGGCGGCGGAGGCCATCGGGGACGCCCGGTGGTTCATCCAGCGGGCCGTGGAATACGCGAAGAGGCGCGTGGTGTTCGGCCGTCCCATCGGCGCGAACCAGGGGATTCAGTTCCCCATTGCCCAGGCCTTCGCCCACACGGAGGCCGCGGATCTCATGCGGTTCGAGGCCGCCCGTCGGTTCGACCGGGGAGAGAGCTGCGGCGCCCAGGCGAACATGGCGAAGCTGTTGGCCACGGAGGCCGCGTGGGAGGCGGCCAACGTCTGCATGAACGTCCACGGAGGGTACGGCTTCGCGGTGGAGTACGACGTGGAGCGGAAGTTCCGGGAGACCCGTTTGCTCATGACGGCACCGGTGAGTCCGAACCTCATCCTCGCGTACCTGGGCCATCGGGTGCTGGGCCTGCCGAGATCCTACTGAGAGGAGGGAGAGGGCGGTGGAGATGGATCTGAAACGTTCGTGGCTGTTCGTCCCGGGGAACCGACAGCGGATGATCGACAAGGCCTTCGGGCTGGCCGCGGACGCCCTCATGCTGGACCTGGAGGATGGGGTCCCCCCGGCCGCCAAGGAGGAGGCGCGGGAACGCATCGCGGAGGCTCTGGAGCGACCCCGGACGGAGGGAGGCCCCATGCGCTTCGTCCGGGTGAACGGCATCCGGCACCCCGACCTGGAACGGGATCTCTGGTGCGCGGTGCGCCCAGGGGCGGATGGGTTGGTGCTTCCGAAGGTGGAAAGCCCGGAGCAGGTCCAGGAGATGGACGAGCGCGTGGGTCGGGTGGAGGCAGAACGGGGGATGGCGGTGGGGGGTCTCCGCTTCCTGGTGGCCATCGAGAGTCCCCTGGGGTTGCTGGAGGCCTACCGCATCGCCCGGTCGAGTGAGCGGGTGGTGGGGTTGCTCTTCGGGGCCGAGGACTACTCCCGCGAGCTGGGTCTCCCCGTGGTGCGAGAGAAGGAAGCCCGGGAATTGCTGTACGCCCGGTCCGCGTTCGCCACCGCAGCCGCCGCCGCGCACGTGCAGGCGGTGGACGGGGTCTGGCCCGATCTGAACGACATCGCGGGCCTGTGGCAGGACTGCTGGATGGCCCGGAGGCTCGGGTTCACGGGGAAGTCCATCATCCACCCCTCCCAGATCGAGCCCGTGAACCACGTGTTCACCCCTTCCGCCAGCGACCTGGAGTTCGCCCGGCGGGTGGTGGAGGCCTTCGAGCAGGCGGAGGCCGCAGGGGTGGGCTCCATCACCCTGGGAGGACAGCTCATCGATCGCCCCATCGTGGAGCGGGCTCGGGCCACCCTACGCCTCGCAGAGAGTCTGGGGGTGATCTCAAGATGAAGTACGACATCGAGCTGAATTCTGCCGCGCACTATCCTGCAGATCAGGTGGTCGGTCTCGCGGTGCTGGCGGAGGAGGCAGGTTTCGGAGCACTCTGGAAAGGGGAGTCCAACAGCACGGACCCCCTCGTGCTCCTGTCCGCGGTGGCCAGCAGGACCCAGCGCCTCCTCCTGGGGACCGCCATCTACCACATCCACGGGCGCAGCCCCGTGACCCTGGGGATCCAGGCAGCCACCCTCCAGGATCTCAGCGGGGGGCGGTTCCTCCTGGGTCTCGGCGTGGGGAACGAGAACATCGCGGGCTGGCATGGGAGCACCCTGACCAAGCCCCTGGAGCGGATCCGGGAGTACATCGAGATCGTGCGCCGGGTGGCCCGGGGCGAGCGGGTGGAGCACCAGGGCCATTTCTACTCCACCGGTCAGCGGTTCCGGCTCGCGTGGCGGCCCCGGTACGGACCCCCTCCCGTGTACGTGGCCGCCCTGGGACCTCGCATGGCCCACCTGGCGGGGGCCGTGGGGGACGGGGTGCTCATCAACATGGCCCTCCCTCAGAAGATCCGGGAGATCGCGGCCAACGTGCGTCGGGGGGCAGAGGACGCGGGAAAGGACCCCAACTCCGTGGAGATCATCGCCAAGGTTCGCGTTTCCGTGCACCCGGACGAACGAAAGGCCAGGAGCCGGCTCCGGCAGGTCCTGACCTTCTACAACCTCGCGGAGTACTACCGCGACATGCTGCGGGAGATGGGCTTCCGCGCGGAGGTGGACCGGGTGCACGAGGCCTTCCGGGAAGGGGGGTTCAAGGCCGCCCAGGAGGCCATCACGGACGAGTACATGGACCGGCTGCCGGTCATCCCGGCCGCCTCCGTGGAGGAGGTCCGGGCGCGGCTTGAGCCCTTTGCGGAGGCCGGGGTCACCCGGCTGATCATCCCGTACGTGCCCGCAGAAGATCCTCCCGCGGAGGACGCGGCCCGGTTCCTCCGGGCATGGAGCGCGGTGAGAGTGTAGCGCCCAAGAGGCCGAAACCCATGGAGAGCCTTGCGAGGAGGAGGTGTGGAAATGTGTGACCTCTATGACCAGCAGGCGGCGGAACAGATCATGGTGGGACGTACCCTGACCCTGAAGCGGGTCCGGGAGCTGAATGCGAAGGACTACTTCTACCAGATGCTGAAGGACCGCCCGGAGATCCGGAGGATCTATCCCGGAATCGAGAACGAGCTCCTGGTGGGAGCCATCGACACGCACATCCACGCCTATCCGGATTTCGTCTATCGATCCCAGGACATGATCCAGGTGGCCATAGACGCGGCGAAGGCCCGCATGCGGGCCGTGGTGTTCAAGGACCATTACAACATCAGTTGCAACGCGGCATACGTGGTGCAGCGGTACATCGACGACCTGGTGGCCCGGGGGGAATTGGAGCACCGGGTGGAGGTCTACGGGGGGATGGGCACCTGCCACGGGATGAACCCGGAGTATGTGCGGATCGCCCTCCAGTACCCGAACTGCAAGATGATCTGGTTCCCCACCTTCACCTCCTACGGGTACTGGCGATCCGCGGGCCGGCCGGAGCTCGGGAAGGTGCGACTGGTGGATGACAACGGGGAGGTCCTCCCCGAGGTGGTGGAGATCATGAAGCTGGCCGTGGAGCACCGGGTGGGGATCGGCTTCGGACACACGGATTTTCAGGAGCTCCTCCCCCTCGCGAAGAAGGCCAAGGAGCTGGGCGTCCGGGCCGTCCTGGACCATCCCCTTCTGGAGCTCAACAAGCTCCTGCTGGACGAGATGCGGGAGCTGGCGGACCTGGGAGTCTACGTGGGAACCTACTGCCAGCCCATGATCCCCAGCCTGTACCAGCCCGTGGCGGATCCCATGGAGACCATCGAGGCCATCAAGCAGATCGGACCGGAGCGGTGCATCATCGGGAGCGATTTCGGGCAGGTGATGCACATGGACACCATGGACGGGATGCGGGTCTTCCTGAGAGCCCTGCTGGCCTTCGGCATCAGCAAGGAGGACATCCGGAAGATGCTGGTGGAGAACCCGGCGAAGCTGATTTGGCTGGAGGATTAACCGGAAAGGGAGGTGAGGGAGATGCCGGTGAAGCCGGGTTGGGAAGGCCGGTTCTTCGAGGACTTCGAGGTGGGAGATGTGTACAGGAGCCGGCTGGGCCGGACCATCACGGAGGCGGACAACATCTGGTTCACCCTCCTGACCAACAACACCAACCAGATCCACTTCAATGTGGAATACGCGAAGCGGACGGAGTTCGGGAAGCCCCTGGTGAACAGCGCCCTGACCCTGGCCATCGTGGCGGGGTTGGGGGTCCAGGACACGAGCGAGAACGGGTTCGCCTTAGGCTGGGACGAGATCAAGCTTCCAAAGCCGGTCTTCGTGGGGGACACCCTGTACTCGGAGTCGGAGGTGGTCGAAAAACGGGAAAGCCGATCCCGGCCTCAATTCGGGATCGTGAAGTTCCGGACCAGGGGGATTAACCAGCGGGGGGAGGTGGTGATCGAGTACACGCGGAGCGTCATGGTCTGGAAACGGGAGTACGCGCCACGGCGGGACCTGTTCCCCACCCCGCGGGAGGAGTGATGCCGGGCGTCCTGGCAGGGAAGCGGGTGGTGGCCCTGGAGGTGGCGGTGGCGGGGCCGTTCTGCACGAGCCTCCTCGGGGACATGGGGGCGGAGGTCATCAAGATCGAGAGGCCGGGGGGAGATCTCATCCGATCGTGGGACAGCGTGGTGCGGGGGCTGAGCTCTGGATACGTGTGGGTGAACCGGAACAAGCGGAGCGTGGTGCTGGATCTCAAGCGCCCGCGGGCTCGGGAGGTGGCCCGGCGGCTGGTGGAGCGTGCGGACGTGTTCGTGGAGAACCACGCGCCGGGCGTGGCGGAGAGCTTGGGGCTAGGCTATGGGAACGTCCGATCTTGGAACCCCCGGCTCGTTTACTGCTCCATCTCCGGATACGGGCGGGAGGGGCCGTACCGGGAGATGAAGGCCTACGATCTGCTGGTGCAGGCAGAGGCGGGCATGATGGCCGTCACGGGGTACCCGGAGGCACCGGCCAAGGTGGGCGTACCGGTGGCGGACCTCGCCGCGGGGCTGTACGGGGCCCTAGGGATCGTCCTGGCCCTGCTGGAGCGGGAGCGGACCGGGGAGGGGCAGTTCGTGGAGGTGTCCATGTTCGAGGCGATGCTGGCGTGGCTGGGGTACTTCCCCTACCACGTCTGGTACGGCGGAGAGGAGCCCGGGCGCGCGGGCATGCGGCACCACTACATCGTGCCCTACGGGCCGTTCCAGGCGGCGGACGGGAAGTGGATCTGCTTCGCGGTGGCCAGCGACCGGGATTGGAGGCGGTTCTGCGAGCAGGTCATCGAGCGGCCGGAGCTCGTGGACCACCCCGATTTCCACACCGTGGAGAAGCGCCGGCAGAACCGGGAGGTGCTGGAGCCGCTCCTGGAGCAGATCCTGAGGACCCGCGGCCAGGAGGAGTGGGCGCGGCGGCTGCAGGCAGCGGGCCTGCCGTGGGGGGTTATGCGGAGCATCGGGGAGGTGCTGGAACACCCCCAGGTGCTGGCCCGAGGACTGATCCAGGAGCTGGACTCCCCGGTGGGGAAGGTGAAGACCATCGCGAGCCCCCTGCGGCTAGAGCGGAACCGGGCACAGTACACCCGGGTTCCGGACCTGGGAGAGGATACGGTCCCCGTGCTGCGGGAGCTGGGGTTTTCCCCGGAGGAGATCCGGGACCTCCAGGCGGAGGGCGTGATCGGGACGGGGCCGGACCCGGAGGAAAGCCCGTAGACGCGGGTGAGGAGGCGGACGGATGCGCATCGTGGTGTGCGTGAAGCAGGTGTTGGACCCGGAGCTGCCCGCGGAGGAGTTCGCCGTTGACCGGGCGGCGAGGCGGCCCGCGGTGGAGAACCCCCGATTGGTGATGAGCACCTTCGATGAGATCGCGCTGGAAGTCGCCCTCCAGCTGCGGGAGGCGGCGGGGGAAGCCTCCGTGGTGGCTCTGAACCTGGGCGGTCGAAGCGCGGACGAGGTGCTGCGGAAGGCCCTGGCCATGGGGGCCCAGGAATCGTTGCGGGTCGATGCCTCGTCCCTGGAGGAACCGGATGGGGTCCAGACGGCCGCGGCGCTGGCGGCTGCCCTCCGGGGCCACCTGTGGCCCGTGGATGTGGTGGTCTGCGGCCGGCAGGCCGCGGACACGGACGCGGGTCAGGTGGGGCCTCTCCTCGCGGAGATGTTGGGCTTCCCCGTGGTGACCAACGTGCTCCGGGCGCGTCCGGGTGCTCCGGGTGCCCTTCACGTGGAGCGGGAGACGGAAGAGGGCACGGAGGTCGTGGAGGTGCAGCTTCCCGTCCTCCTGACGGTCACCAACGCGGAGTGCAACGTTCCCCGCATGCCGCGGGTCCGGGACATCATGGCCGCCCAGCGGAAGACGGTTCCCACCGTGGGGGTAGGGGATCTGCCCCCGGAGGCCGCGTCCCCGTGGACGACGCTCGTGGAGCTGGACCTGCCGCGGGTGGAGGGCCGGTGCCAGATGATCGAGGGAGAGACGGTGGAGGCGAAAGTGGAAGCCCTGCTGGCGGAGCTGGAGCGGCTGAAGGTGGTGTGAGGAGGCGGAGATGCGTGTGCTCGCGGTGGTCCTTTCGAGCCCCTCGAATTCCGCATGGGCGGAAGTGGTGGGAGCCGGGCGCGCGGCGGTCCAGGTCGCGGACGGTGCCCTGGAGGTGGCCGTCCTCGGTCCGGAGGAGGAGGTCGCTCAGGAGATGGCGCGGGAGGCCTGGCGAGGAGGGGCCGAGCGGATCTGGCTGGCGACGGACCCTGTCCTTCAAGACCTGTCCAGCGATCGGTACGTGGCGGCCCTGACGGAGGTCGCGCGCGCGGTACAGCCCACCGTCCTCCTGCTCCGGGCCGACCCGATGGGCGCGGAGCTCGGTCCCCGGGTCGCGTGGCGGCTGCAGGCGGCCTCGATCACGGATGTGGTGGGCGTGCGCCGGGATCCGGAGGGCTCTCTCCTCTGGATCCGGCCCATGTACGGCGGGAAGGCCCTGGCTGCGGTGAGATCCCACCGCCCCGTGACCGTGGTGACCGTGCGGCCCCGGGCGTTCTCCGCGCAGCCGGTGCGATCCGGGGATCCAGGTCCGGAGGGAATCCGAACCGTCCCGCTGGACGAGGCCGTGCGGATCGTTCCCCGGATCCGGGTATTGGAGCACCGCAGGCAGGAGACCACGGGGCCCCGCCTGGAGGAGGCCCGGGTGGTGGTCGGAGGAGGGCGGGGCATCGGCGGGGAAGAGGGCTTCCGGGTGCTGGAGGAGCTCGCGCGTCTGATGGGGGGGACGGTGGGAGCGAGCCGTGCCGCGGTGGACGCCGGTTGGGCTCCCGGTCACCTCCAGATCGGCCAGACGGGGAAGAAGATCGCCCCCGAGCTTTACCTCGCGGTCGGGATCAGCGGGGCAAGCCAGCACCTCGCGGGGGTGAGCGGTGCGCGGCACATCGTGGCCATCAACACCGATCCGGAAGCTCCGATCTTCAAGGCGGCGGAAGTAGGCGTGGTGGAGGACTGGAGGGAGATCGTCCCCCGGCTTGTGGAGCGGCTGAAGGAGAGGAAGAGGGCGGATCCCTAGATCTTCTGAGGGAACGAATCCATGCCACCGGAGACGTTGCGCGAAGCCACCCGGGAGGTCTTCTGGAACATCCCACCTCTCGGCGTGGGGATCATGTACCTCCTCACCGCGGTGGCGGTGGGGATCTTCGGGTACGGGATCTATCGGGAGGTCCGGAGGTGGCGCCGGGGAAAACCCGCGGATCGCCTCCGGCCCGTCTGGCCCCGTCTGAGGCTCGTCCTCCTCCACGTGGCGGGACACGCCCGGATGTTTGCGGAGCGGGTGCCGGGGTTGTACCACTTCGCCTTCTTCTGGGGATTCCTCGTGCTCTTCCTTGGGACCGTGGTGGTTTTCATCCACCACGATCTCCGAATCCCCATCATGCGGGGGCCTTTCTACCTGTACTTCCAATCCGCCACCCTGGACCTGATGGGCCTGGTGGCCGTGGTGGGGGTGGGCGCGGCTCTCATCTACCGGCACGTGGGAGGTCCACCCCGACTCCGGAGAGGGATCTGGTCGGATACCCTCCTTCTCCTCCTCTTCGAGGCCATCCTCCTCACGGGGTTCGTGGTGGAGGGGTTGCGCATCGCGGCCACGGAGGACCCTTGGGGGCGGTGGAGCCCGGTGGGGTTCGCCGTGGCGTGGCTCGTCCGGGGCACGGGCTGGGAGTTCCCGGTTGTCCGAGGGCTCCATGCAGTCCTGTGGTGGCTCCACTTCCTCCTCGCCACCGCCTTCGTGGCGTACATCCCTTACTCGAAGCTCTTCCACCTCCTCCTGGCCCCCCTGAACGTGTACCTCCAACCGTTGGAGGGAGCAGGGTCCCCGCGTCCCCTCCCGTTGGAGGAAGCCGCCACCTTGGGAGCGCGGAGCCTGGAGGACTTCACCTGGAAGGATCTTTTGGACCTCGATGTCTGTACGGAGTGCGGACGGTGTACGGCGGTCTGCCCTGCATCCGCTACGGGCAAACCCCTCTCCCCCATGCACCTGATCCTGGACCTCCGAGGGGTGCTCCGGGGGCGGGGCTCCCCAGCTCCCCTCGCCGGAGGGGTGGCGCGGGAGGAGACCCTCTGGGCGTGTACCACGTGTATGGCGTGTATGGAGGCATGCCCCGTATTCATCGAGCACGTCCCGAAGATCCTCGACCTGCGCCGCTACCTGGTGATGGAGGAGGCCCGGATCCCCGGGGGGATGCGGGAGGCCCTCCGCAGCTTGGAAGCGCGGGAGCACCCGTGGGCAGGGACCCGGTGGAGCCGGCGAGACTGGTACCGGGGGGTACCGGTCCGGGAGCTACGGGAGGCGGGGCGTGCGGAGAAGGTGGATGTGGTTTACTGGGCGGGGTGCGCGGTGCTGGATGAGCGTTACCAGCGGGTGGCCCGCGCCCTCATGCGCGTCCTGGACCACGCCGGGTTGCGGGTGGGGGTTCTGGGCCCTGAGGAGCGGTGCACCGGCGACCCCGCCCGGCGGATAGGGGACGAATTCCTGTTCCGTACCCTGGCCACCGCGAACCTCGAGACGTTCGCCCGATATGGGGTGCGGCGGGTGGTGACCTCCTGTCCGCATTGCTACAACGTGCTGAAGAACGAGTACCGGGACCTGGGCGGGAACCTGCAGGTCCAGCACCACACGGAGCTCCTCCGCTCCTTGCTCCGGCAGGGGAAGCTCGAAGGTCCCGTGCAGAAGGTCGGGGAAGGTCGGGTCCGCGTGACCTACCATGACCCCTGCTATCTGGCCCGGTACAACGGGGTGGTGGATCCTCCTCGGGAGGTCCTGGCGGGGCTTGTAGGGCTGGAGCTGGCGGAGATGCCCCGGAGGGGCAGGAACACCTTCTGCTGCGGAGCCGGAGGGGGGCGGGCCTGGATGGAGGAGCGGGGAGAAGAACGGGTGGCCCTCCAGCGGGCGCGGGAAGCGGTGGGGACAGGGGCGGAGGCGGTGGCCGTGAGCTGCCCGTTCTGCCTCCAGATGCTGGAGGACGCAGTGAAGTCCGCGGCCCCGGGGCACCCGGTGCGCGTCCTGGACGTGGCGGAGCTGGTGGCGGAATCCCTCCCGGAGCCGGAACGGGTCGGGTCAGAGCCGGAGGCGGAGTAGCCGGCGCGCGTTCCCCTCCAGGATCGCCCCTTTCGCTTCGGGTGAGAACGAGACGTTCTCCACCACCCGGATGGTCTCCCGGATGTAGAGGGCTCCGCCCTCAGGATCAAAAGGGAAATCCGTGGCGAAGAGAACCCGCTCGGCCCCGAAGAAGGCGATCCCGCACTCCGTGGCCGGAAGCGCCCCGAAGAGGGCGGTGTCCGCATAGAACAGGCGGAAGTATTCCAGGGGGCGTCTCTTCAGGGCCTCCTTGGCCCGCAGGTCCTCCTCGGAGTCCGTGCGGGTTCCCAACTGGTCCAGCCCCCAGCCCACCCGGCCCTCGAAGTACGGCACCATGCCGCCCATGTGGTGGGTGAGGATCTTCAGGTTCGGGAACCGGTCGAACAACCCCGAGAACACCACGCGGGCCATGAAGACGCTGGTCTCGTACGGCCACCCGAAGGTCCACCAGATGTCGTACTTGGAGCGGGTCTCCGTGGGATAGTCGGGCTGGTCCGGGGGACGGGTGGGGTGGACCCAGAGGGGAAGGTCGTGCTGACTCATCCGTTCGAAGAGGGGGAGGTATTCGGGAGCGTCCAGGGGCTTTCCGTTCACGTTGGTGTAGATCTGGACCCCCGTGGCTCCCAGCTCCCGGATCGCCCGGTCCGCCTCCCGGACCGCGGCCTCGGGATGGTTCATGGGCAGGGAGGCCACGAAGCCCACGAACCGGTCGGGGTACCGGTCCACCAGTTCCGCCAGGGCGTCGTTGGCCACCCGGGCGAGCTCGGGGGAACGATCCGGCGGCGCCACGGCCTCCAGGGGCGGCGCCGCCAGGGAGAGGACCTGGACGTAGTCGGGGTAGGCGTCCAGGAGGCGGAAGCGCGCGTCGAGATCGTAAAGGGCCGGGATCCCACGCACCCGCTTCTGCATGTATGCTTCCCCGGCCACGTGGCGCACCAGGTAGTCGTAGTACCGCTTTGGGAGAATGTGGCAGAAGACGTCAATTTTCCACGTCATGTCCGTCCTCCGGCGCTGGATTCAGCGGGACCCCCGCTCCCGGATCCGGTCCAAGGCCTTCTGTAGGTAGCTGAAGTCCACGAGCTGCTCCGTGGGGATTATGGCCCGGATGGCCCGCCACTCCAGCATGAACTCCTGCAGGGGTCTGATGTAACTCACGTTGAAGGTGCCGTCCGGCCGCAGGCCCGGCCAGATCATGTTCCGGTACACCTCCACGTCCTTGAAGGGGAGGTACTTGAGGAAGATGCGGATCACCTCCTCCCGGACGGAGGGATCCCGCATCGCCACGTCGTAGTAACGCAATCCCCGGATGTACGCGGTCATCCACCGCACCGCCAGGTCCGGGTTGGCGAGGATCGCGGGCCCGTAGAAGATCACCCCGATGGGGAAGTCGTTCACCACGCGGTCCGCGGTCATGAGGACCACCGCGGACTTGAGCCGGTAGGTGGCCACGGTGGCCACGGGCTCGATCACGAAGGCGGCGTCCACGGCGCCGTTCTGTAGGGCCACGGGCATCTCGGGGTTCGGCAGGACCACCAGGTCCACGTCCCGCAGGGAGAGCCCCGCGGTCCGGAGCATCTCCTGGACCTCGAAGGTCACCGCACCCTCCAGGTTCGTCACCGCCAGCTTCCGACCCCGGAGTCCCGCGATGGAGCGCACTCCCTGTTCGTACAGCTGCCGGCGGACGAGCAGCACGTTGAACCCGTTGCCCCGCCGGATGATCCCCTTCCCGGCCACGACCTTCAGGTTGATCCCCTGGTGGATGGCGTTGATGAAGGCGGGATCGAGAGCTCCTCCCCCCACGTGGAGCTGCCCCGTGGCCAGCAGCGGGATGGTCTGCCCGCCCGTGCGGAAGGTGTTGTTCATGGAGACCTCGATGCCCTCCTCCGCGAAGTAGCCCTTCTCCATGGCGATGTACATCCCGGCGTCGGAGGGATGGCCCACGGTCCCCACCACCACCCGGTCCAGCCGCCGCTGCCCCAAGGCCGCCTCCCAGCCCCCAGCCAGGGCTAGGACGCAGGCCAGTCCGAACACCGCCCACCGCCAGATCCGCATCCTCCTCACCTCCCCCGGATTACTGCCAGGGCACCAGGATCCTGCGCAGGGCATCCACGGCCAGCACGGAGAGGTAACCGAGCAGGGCGGTGATCATGAGCACCGCGTACAGGGTCGGCACGCTGAAGGTCTGCCAGCTGCTCCACAGCACGTACCCCAGCCCGTTGCGGGCTCCCAGCATCTCCGCCAGCACCACGAGGATCAGGCTCAGCCCGATTCCCAGCCGTGCTCCCGCCATGATGAGGGGGAGAGCCCCTGGGAGGGCCACCGTGCGGATCATCTGCCAGCGGGTGGCGGAGAAGCTGCGGGCCACGTCGAAGTACACCCGCCCCGTCACCAGAACCCCCTCCATGGCGTTCACCACCATCACGAAGAACACCCCGATGGCGGACATGGTGAGCTTGGAGCCCTCTCCCAGCCCGAAGATCAGCAGCAGGAGCGGCAGCAGGGCACTTTTCGGAATGGGGTACAGGGCAGCCACCACGGGGTCCAGGGCGGCCCGCACCCATGGCGAAAGCCCCATCAGGATGCCCAACAGGGCCGCGGGCACAGCCCCGATCACAAACCCCACCCCGAGCCGGGCCAAGGTGGCCCCCAGGTGCGGCAGCAGTTCCCCGCTCGCCAGTCCCCGCACCAGGGTCTCGAAGATGAGGCTCGGGGGTGGGAAGAACCGGGCGTCCATCCAGCCCATCCGCGCCGCTGCCTCCCAGGCGCCCAGCCACACGAGGGGGAAGGCGCTGCGGGCCAGGGCCGCGGCCTGGATCCCGAGTCCCGAGCTTTGGGAGGCGGGCCTCCGCTCCAGGGCCTGTGCGGGAAGGATCCGCTCCTCCACTAGCTCTTGACCTCCTCCGCGATCAGGGACCAGATGTGCCGGTAGATGCGCCCGTATTCCGGGCTTGAGCGGATCTCCACCACGTCCCGGGGCCGGGGGAAGGGAACGGGCACCCGGGCCTTCACGCGCCCGGGCCGGCGCGTCATCACCACGACCTCATCGCCCAGGGTGATGGCCTCGTCGATGCTGTGGGTGATGAACACCACCGTCTTCCGGTACTCCTCGCACAGCCGGGCCACCTCCTGCTGGAGGAGGGTGCGGGTCTGCTCATCCAGGGCGCTGAAGGGCTCGTCCATCAGCAGGATCTCGGGATCCACCGCAAAGGCCCGGGCGATGCTCACCCGCTGCTTCATGCCGCCCGAGAGCTGGTGGGGATAGGCGTCCGCAAAGCCTCCCAGGTGCACCCGCTCGATCCACTCCTCCGCGAGGGCGGACCGCCGAGCCCGGGGAATCCCACGGAGGGCAAGTCCGTACGCCACGTTTTCCCGGACCGTCATCCAGGGGAACACGGACTGCTCCTGGAACACCATGGCAAAGGGGCTCCCGCCGCTGTTGGTGTGCAGGACCACCCGCCCCTCGAACTCCCGCTCGAGCCCCCCGAGGATCCGGAGAAGCGTGGTCTTGCCACATCCGCTCGGCCCCACGATCACCGTAAACTGCCCCTGGGCCACCTCGAAGCTGACCCGATCCAGGGCTTGCAGGGTCCCCCTCCGGGTGGAAAAGGCCTTGCTCACTTCCTCCACCACCACTGCGGGAGGCCCTGTCCTGAGGTCAAGAGGTACCACCTGCACCGAATCCCCCCGAAACGTCCGGCTATTATGGTGGGGAGTTCTTCAAGCGTGTGCAAGTCGGTCGTCTATACGAACCGTACGGAGAGCGAGGGGGCCCCAGACATCTCCAGGGTGATCACATCCCCGCGTTGGACCGGAACGGCCCTTCCCAGGGACCCGCTGAACACGATGTCCCCGGCCTGCAACTCCTCATCGAATTCCGCGAGCTTGTTGGCAAGCCAGGCCACGCAGCGGGCCGGATGCCCCAGGGCCGCGGCGCCCAGACCCTCCGTGGCCGCCCGGCCGTTATGCCAGAGGATCATGCCCACCAGGCGCAGGTCCGCCTCCCGCATCCGGCTCGACCACGGCCCCACCACGAACCCTCCGAAGGAGGCGTTGTCCGCGATGGTGTCCGTGATCTTGATGCGCCAATCGGCGATGCGGGAGTCGATGATCTCGATGCCCGCGGTGACGGCCTCAGAAGCGGCCAGCACGTCCTGCAAGGTGACGTGGGGGCCCCGCAGGGGCCGGCCCAGCAAGAACGCCACCTCTCCCTCCACCCGCGGCTGCAGGAAGAGGTCGTAGGGAACCTCCGCCCGACCGGCCTGAACCGGGAAGTACCGGGAGCCCCACAGGCACCCGTAGTCCGGTTCGTTCACCCCCAGCTGGGCCTGCATGGCGGCGCTCGTGAGCCCGATCTTCCGACCCACGATGCGCTCCCCGCACTGGATGCGCAGACGCATCCAGTGCTGCTGCACCGCGTACGCATCCGGAATCTGCACCAGCCCGGCCTCCTCGCTCAGGGGCGGGATGGGCCGACGGCTGAGCAACGCCTCCTCCAGCCGTTGCGCGAGGACCTCTACCGGTTGCTGAGGCATACGGTTTTCGCTTCCGTGTAGAACTCCAGGCTGTACTGGGCACCCTCCCGGCCGATGCCGCTGTCCTTCATCCCGCCGAAGGGCACCCGCAGGTCCCGGACGAAGAAGTCGTTCACCCACACCGTGCCGACTTCCAGGGCGTTGGAGACCCGGATGGCCCGCCCCACGTCCTTGGTCTGTACCACCGCGCTCAGCCCGTAGTTCACACCGTTTGCGATCTCGATGGCTTCCTCCTCCGTCTCGAAGGGCAGAACCGTGACCACGGGACCGAAGACCTCCTCCTGGCAGATGCGGTCCGAGGGCCGGACGCCCGTGATGACCGTGGGATTGAGGAAGTTGCCGCGATCGAAGGGGGCGGGAAGGGAGGGCCGATCCCCGCCCAACAGGATCTGGGCTCCCTGTGCCTTGGCCTCCTCCACGTACCCCAAGACCCGCTGGAGGTGCTCCGGCATGATGAGGGCACCGAGGGTGGTTTGGGGGTCCATGGGGTCCCCGGGCCGCAGCCGCTCGCAGGCGGCGACAAACCGGTCCAGGAAGGCCTCGTAGATCGGCCGTTGCACGAGCACCCGCGGGCCCGCCAGGCAGAACTCCCCCTGGTTGAAGAAGCCCGCCCGCAGGCTCACCTCCACGGCCCGGTCCAGGTCCACGTCCGCGAAGACGATGTTCGGGCCCTTGCCGCCCAGCTCGAAGCTCAGCCGCTTGAGGGTGGGAGCGGCGTTCTGCATGATGATGCGGCCCGTGGTGGTCTCCCCGGTGAAGGAGATGAGCCGCACGAGCGGGTGCTTGGTGAGGAACTCCCCCGCGGAGTCCGGGCCGAATCCGTGGACCACGTTCAGCACACCCGGCGGGAGCCCGACCTGGTGCGCGAGCTGCGCAAGCTTCCAGGCGCCGATGGGGGTCCACTCCGCGGGCTTGAGGACCACGGTGTTCCCGAACGCCAGGGCCGGCCCGATCTTCCACGTCTCCAGCAGGAGGGGCACGTTCCACGGCGTGATGAGGGCGGCGACTCCTACAGGCATCCGCTGCACGTAGTTCACGTACCCGGTGTCCATGAGGAAGGCTTCCGTGCCGTGGGTCACGGCGAAGTCCGCGAAGAACTCGATGTTGTTCGCCACCCGGGCGATGTACACCGCGGGGTCGTTCTCCCGGATGGGGCGTCCCACGTCCCAGGTCTCGATGCGGGCCAGCTCCTCCGCGGACTCCCGGATGGCGTTCGCGAACGCCCGCAGGTACCTCCGGCGCTCCACGGCCGGCAGACGGCTCCACGTCCGGAAGGCCCGGTGGGCGGCCTGGACCGCGGCGTCCACCTCCTCCGCGGTGGCCTCCGGGGCGGTGCCGATCACCTCGTTCGTGGCGGGGTAGTACACCTCGAACCGGTTCCTCCCCTTCGCGAACTCACCGCCGATGTAGTGCTCCAGCTCGAAGAACGGCCGGTCCATCTCAGCCCCCTCCTTTCCCGATCCCGACCTCGCCGTGGAAGGTTACGAGCAGCAGGTGACCGTCGCCGACGACTTCCACCACTCCGGGCTCCGCGGAGACCGCGGGGGCGGGAGAACCCAGGAACACCACCTGGCCCGCCCGGAGCCCGCCCACCCGGTCCGCGAGCCAGCACAGCCGCAGGGCCGGGTCACCGAGGGATTCCGTGCGCCCCTCCGTGCGCAGGGTCCCGTTGATGTACAGGCGGAGCGTCTCGGGGGGATGGTCCCTTAAGAGGACTTCCCCGAGCACGAACCCTCCGCCCGAGGCGTTGTCCGCCACCACTTCCGCCGCGGTGAAGCGATAGTCCTGCCAGACGCTGTCCAGGATGTCCAGTCCCAAAAACCAACCGGCCATGGCCTTCCGCGCGGCCCCGGGAGGGCTTCCGGGTGGAAGGTCCTGTTGGAGGATGGTGACGAGTTCCGGCTCCAGGCGGGGCTGGAGGAAGCGGAGGAGGGAGACCTCGCGCTCCAGCAGCATGTCCGCGCAGATTCGCCCGTAGATGGGTTCGTGCACGCCCATCTGGGCCTGCTTCGCCTCGCTCAGCAGGCCCAGCTTGAACCCTCGCAGAACCCGACCCGCACACAGGGCCTCCTGGATCCGGTAGGCCACCGGGAGGTCCAGCTGCGCTCCGGCACTGGGGACAGGGGTGCGGCGGTGCCTCGCCTTGCGGATCTCCTCCGCGAGCTGGGTCTCCGTCATCCGCCCACCGCCGCCTGTTCCCGGGCCCGTACCAGGTCCAGGGCCACGTCCAGGATCCAGTCCTCCTGCCCTGCCACCGCCTTGCGCCGTCCCAGCTCCACCAGGATCTCCCGGGGATCGATGCCGAGCCGCTCCCCGATCCGCCGGGCGTGGAGGAGGAAGGTGGAGTACACCCCCGCGTACCCGATGGTGACCGCGTCCCGATCCGGGAAGGGCTGGAAGGGCATCATGGGGGCCAGGAGGAACTCCGCGGCATCCATGAGTTTGAAGACGTCCAGGCCGGGGTTGATGCCGGCCTTGTCCAGGACCGCGGCCAGCACCTCCGTGGCCGCGTTCCCCGCGCCTGCTCCGCATCCCCTCAGGCAGGCGTCCACCTGGTCCGCCCCCGCCTCGATGGCGGCCAGGGTGTTCCCGATGGCCAGGCCCAGGTTGTTGTGCGCGTGGAATCCCACCTGTACTTTGAGGGCTTGCCGGAGGGCCCGGACCGCGGCCGCGGCCTCCCAGGGCAGCATGGCCCCTGCGGAGTCCACCACGTACACGCAGTCCGCCCCGTAGGACTCCATGAGGAGGGCCTGCTCCGCCAGCACCTCCGGAGGCCGCATGTGGGCCATCATGAGGAAGCCCACGGTCTCCATGCCGAGCTCTTTGGCCAGCCCGAAGTGCTGCTCGGAGATGTCTGCCTCCGTACACTGCGTGGCGATGCGGGCGATGGTGGCTCCCCGACGGACCGCCTCCCTGAGCTCGTGTCGGGTGCCGATGCCGGGGAGGAGCAGCACCGCGATGCGGGCCCGCTTGACCACGGAGGCGGCCTCCTCCACGAGGTCCAGGTCCGGCACCCGGGAGAACCCGTACTGGATGCTGGAACCCGCAAGCCCATCCCCGTGGCTCACCTCGATCACGGGAACCCCGGCCTCATCCAGGGCCGCGGCCAGCTTGCGGACTTGCTCCCGGGTGAACTGGTGACGGAAGGCGTGCGACCCGTCCCGGAGGGTGGTGTCCGTGACCCGGGGCGGCTTCAGGTTGCGCTTCTCCACCAGCGTGCTCATGCGGTTACCCTCGCGAGCATGTGTTGAGCCATGAGCTCGCCCACCCGGCGGGCCGCGGAGGTCATGATGTCCAGGTTGCCCGCATAGGGCGGGAGGAAGTCCCCCGCGCCCTCGATCTCCAGGAGCATGGCGATGACCGTGCGCTCGCCCCACGGTGTCTCCCGACGATCGAAGTGCACGGGGTTCTTCAGCCGGTATCCGGGGACGTAGCGCTGTACCTCCGCCACCATCTGCTCCACGGACTCCCGGATGGTCTGAGGGTCCAGGTCCTCCGAGGCGGGGATGCAGTAAATGGTGTTGCGCATGATGATGGGCGGCTCCGCGGGGTTCAGGATGATGATGGCTTTGCCCTTCGCGGCCTTCCCCAGGACCTCCAGACCCCGGGCCGTGGTGGAGGTGAACTCATCGATGTTCTGGCGGGTTCCAGGGCCCGCGGAGCGACTCGCCACCGTGGAGACGATCTCCGCGTACTGGACAGGGGTGACCCGGCTCACCGCGTACACGAGGGGGATGGTGGCCTGCCCGCCGCAGGTGATGAGGTTCACGTTGGGGGCGTCCACGTGCTCCCCGAAGTTCACGGGGGGCACCACGTGAGGCCCCACCGCGGCCGGCGTGAGGTCCACCGCCACCTTCCCCGCTTCCCGCAGCAGCTTGGCATGACGGACGTGGGCTTTGGCGCTGGTGGCGTCGAACACGATGCGGATCTCCGGATCCTCCAGCACCGCCCGGATCCCCTCCACGCTCGTGCGGATCCCCAAGGACCGGGCCCGGGCAAGGCCCTCCGAATTCGGGTCAATCCCCGCCACCAGCACGAGCTCCATGGGCCCCGGATTTTTGAGGATCTTGTACATGAGATCGGTCCCGATGTTCCCGGATCCCAGGATGGCCACCTTCACCCGTCCGTTTCCCCGCATCTGAACTCCCCCTCTTCGCATCTTACGCGGGCGACGCTGACTTTCGTCCGACCCACGCCACGTTCCATATTCTACTCCCAAGGCCCGGGAAGGGGGAAACCGGTTT
The DNA here is from genome assembly GCA_031460175.1 of Armatimonadota bacterium. Classification (NCBI taxonomy): domain Bacteria; kingdom Bacillati; phylum Candidatus Sysuimicrobiota; class Candidatus Sysuimicrobiia; order Candidatus Sysuimicrobiales; family Candidatus Sysuimicrobiaceae; genus Candidatus Sysuimicrobium; species Candidatus Sysuimicrobium tengchongense. The sequence continues at coordinate 25,526 of JAVKGW010000009.1, forward strand.
TCCCGGAGTCGTGCCTCTGCCCTATGGGGGGAATTGACCGGTCGGGTAAGGCTCTGCTAAGTCGGGTAAGGCTCTGCTAAGTTTGGAGAGGAAGCCGGAGGGTTCGCGTCGAAGGGTCAGGGCCGGAATCCTCACGGGAGGCAGGCGGGAGGATGAAGCGGCTGGCGTTCGCGGGAATCCTGGCGTGGGTTTGCGTGGGCCTATCCGTGGCCGGAATGGGGGCTCCCCTGGCGACCATCCGCCTGGGGGCGGTGGTCCCCCTCACGGGCCGGTTCGCGTCCGGGGGGGCTCAGGTGCGGGCGGGATACGAGCTGGCGGTGGAGGACATCAACGCCCGCGGGGGCGTTCCGGTGGGGGGCCAGCGGTTGAGGCTGGAGCTGGTGATGCTGGACGACGAGTCGGATCCCACCAAGACCGTGAGCCGGATGGAAGCCTTGGCGCAGCAGGGCATCGCCGCGTATCTGGGTGGGTTCGGGAGCGATCTGCACGCGGCCGCCGCGGCGGTGGCGGAGAAGAACCGCATCCCGTACTGCGGAGTGGCGTTCGCCCTGTGGAGCATCCACCAGCGGGGCTACCGGTACCTCTTCTCCCCGTTCCCGAAGTCTCCGGACATGGCCGTCGAGACCTACCGGATGCTCAACGGTTTCCTTCCCCCCGAACAGCGGCCGCGGCGGGTGGCCATCTTCGCGGAACGCACGGACTGGGGCCGGGAGATGGCATCCCTGTGGTCGGTGCGGTCCACGGAGCTCGGCTACCAGGTGGTGTTCCGGGGCGAGTACACCGTGGGCACCCGGGACATGAGCGATCTGATCCTGCGGGCCAAGGCCGCGGGCGCGGAGCTGGTGCTCGGGGTTCCGACGCCGCCGGACGGCATCACCCTGATCCGCCAGATGAAGGAGCTGGACTACAACCCCAAGGCGTATCTGCTGATCCGGGCGCCGGACGCGGTCACCTGGGCTCAGAGCTTGGGCAAGGACGGCGATTACACCCTGCTCATCCCGGGCTGGCACCACGCGGTGAAGTTCCCGGGCGTCCAGGAGCTGAACGCGAAGCACCAGCAGCGGTTCGGCCGGCCCGCGGACGTCATCGTGGGTCCCGCGTACGCCTGCGTGCAGGTGGTGGCAGACGCCATCCGGCGGGCGGGGAGCCTGGATCACGGGAAGATCCGGGATGCCATGGCCTCCACGAACCTCATGACCGTGGTGGGACCCGTGCGGTTCCGGCCGGACGGTACGAGCCCGGTGCGGGTGATCATCGTGCAGTGGCAGGGAGGACGACAGGAGCTCGTCTGGCCCCGGGAGTTCGCCACCGCCTCCTTCGTGTATCCGGCCCCGCCCTTCCGCAGCCGGTGATGCCCCCGGGTCGCGCCCTCCTTGAGGTCCACGGACTGTGGAAGGCCTTCGGAGGGGTACAGGCGGTCCGGGACCTCACCCTTTGTGTGGAAGAGGGAGAGATCTTCGGGCTCCTCGGTCCCAACGGCTCGGGCAAGACCACGGTGTTCAACCTGGTGGCGGGCACGCTCCGCCCGGACCGAGGGGAGATCCGGTTTCGAGGGGTCTCCCTCAACGGGGTTCCGGCCCACCGACGGGCCGCGATGGGGATCGCCCGCACCTTTCAGCTGGTGCGCAGCCTGCACCACCTCTCCGTGCTGGACAACGTGGCCATCGCCCGTCTGTACGGGGCGCATCCCGCCCCCTCCGTTGCCGCCGCCCGCAGGGAGGCGGAGGAGCTCTTGGGCCTCGTGGGGCTGCGGGAGAAGGCATCCCTCGCGGCAGCTCAGCTGAATCTGGCGGAGCGCCGGCGGTTGGAGGTGAGCCGGGCCCTGGCCACCCGACCCCGCCTGCTGCTTCTGGACGAACCCTTCGCGGGGCTGAACCCGGAGGAGGTTCAGGCGGAGATCGCCCTCTTCCAGCGTCTCCGGGCGGAAGGGCTCACCCTGGTGTTGGTGGAGCACAACGTGCCCGCGGTCCGGGCCCTGTGCGGACGGGTGGTGTTCCTGAACTCCGGGGAGAAGATCGCGGAGGGAACTCCCGAGGAAGTGCTCGGCCACCCCCGGGTGGTGGACATCTACCTGGGCCGAGGGTGATCCCATGGCTCCCCTCCTGGAGGTCCGGGACCTGGAGGCCGCGTACGGGGATGTGCAGGTGTTGTGGGGGGTGAACTGGCGGGTGGAGCCCGGGGAGGTGGTGGCGGTGGTGGGACCGAACGGCGCGGGCAAGAGCACCACCCTCCGGGTCGTCGCGGGCCTCTTGCGGCCCCTGCGCGGGGAGGTGCGGTTCGAGGGGGAACGCCTGGATGGGAAGCCCGCGGAGGCGGTGGTGGATCGGGGCATCGCCATGGTTCCCGAGGGCCGCCGCCTCTTTGCCCACATGACGGTCCTGGAGAACCTGTGGATGGGCGGGTACGTGGCCCGGGCCCGCCCCCACCGGGCCCGGGCCCTGCAGGAAGTCTTCGACCTCTTCCCCATTCTCGCGGAGCGGCGGCACCAGCTCGCGGGAACCCTCTCCGGTGGTCAACAGCAGATGTTGGCCATCGCCCGGGCCCTCATGAGCCGGCCCCGGCTGCTGCTCCTGGATGAACCCTCTCTGGGGCTGGCTCCGCGCGTGGTGCAGCAGGTGTACGAGGCCGTGCACCGCATCGTCCGGGAGGGAGTCACCGTGGTGATCGTGGAGCAGAACGCGTTTCCGGTGCTGGAGCACGCCTCGCGAGGATACGTGATGGCGCAGGGGCGGGTGCTCGTGGAAGGAAGCGCTCGGACGCTTCTCGGGACGGAAGAGGTGCGGCGTTCCTACGTGGGGTCCTAGTGGAGATCTGGCTGCAGAACCTCATCTTCGGAGCCCTGGTGGGCGGAGTGTACGGCCTTGCGGCGGTGGGGCTCGCCCTGGTGTTCGGCGTCCTGCGCATGCTGAATGTCTCCCATGGCGAGCTCATCATGCTGGGCGGGTACGCCACCTTCTGGGCCTTCTCCCTGTGGGGGGTGGATCCGTTCGCCTCCCTCCTGATCACGGGCCCCCTCCTGTTCGGGGTGGGCGTGGTGCTCTACCAGGCGCTGTTCGGCCGGTTGGTTCGAATTGAGGAGGAGGCGAAGGTTCAGCTATCCATTCTCATCGGATTCGGCCTCGCCCTGGTGCTCCACGCCCTCGCCATCTTCGCGTGGACCGCGGACGAGCGGGCCGTGACCACCGCCTACGCGGGGCGCGTGGTTTCCCTCGGACCCCTGGTGGTCCCCCTGACGCGTCTGGGAAGCCTCGGGGTGGCGTTTGCGACGTTGGGGGGGCTGCACCTCTTCCTGCAACGGACGGACCTGGGCCGGGCCATCCGGGCCACCGCGGAGGACTGGGAGGCAGCCAGCCTCATGGGAGTACCGGTGCGCCGCGTTTACCGGACCGCGTTCGCCCTGGGAAGCGCCCTCGCGGGGGTCGCGGGAGCCCTCGTCACGGTGTCGGACGCCATCAGTCCGGCCATCGGCTTGGGCTGGACCCTCAAGGCCCTCATCGTAGTGGTCCTGGCGGGCTTGGGGAGCATCTTCGGAACCTTCGTGGCGGGCGTCCTGCTAGGGATGGCGGAATCCGCGGCGGCCTTCGCCTTCGGGGGGGTGTTCCGGGAGGTGGTAGGGTTGGTGCTCTTCCTCGTGGTCCTCATCCTCCGGCCGCAGGGCCTGTTCGGGAGGGGCGGGTGAAGCGGGCGGGAGCCGTGGTGGCCGGGGTCGGGCTCCTGGTCCTGCCCCTCGTGGTCCGGGAGGCCGCGGTGGTGAACTGGACCTTCCTCGTGCTCCTCTCCGTCGCCCTCGCCCAGTCCTGGAACCTCGTGGGGGGATTCGGAGGACAGGTTAACCTGGGGCTGGCTGCCTTCTTCGGGATCGGGGCCCTCCTCACCCGCTTCCTCTGGCTGGGCGGAGTCCCCGTCGTTGCGGCCCTGGCCGCGGGATGCGCGGGCAGCGTGCTGGCCGGCCTCCTCGTGGGAGCCCCCTCCCTCCGCCTCCGGGGACCGTACTTCGCCATCGGAACCCTGGCCATGGCGGAGATCCTGCGCATCGTGGTGGGCACCACTCTGCCGGAGGTCTCCGCGCTCCCCTCCCGGGCCATCGCCACATACCGCCTCCTCCCCCGCTACTACCTCGTCCTCCTCGTGGCGGCCGCGGTCACCCTGGCTGCCTGGTGGCTCTCCCGTGCCCGGTTCGGACTGGGGCTGGTGGCGGTGCGGGAAGACGAGCTCGTGGCGGAGAGCGTGGGGGTGGACGCTTTCCGACATAAGCTCCTCGCCTTCCTGTTGAGCGCGGGATTCGCCGGGGCCGCGGGTGGTGCGTTCGGCTATTACCACCCCAGCTTCTACCCCCAGTTCGCCTTCAGTCCCGTGTGGACCTTCGACAGCATGCTCATGGTGTTCCTGGGAGGGATCGGGACCGTGTGGGGGCCCGTGGTGGGAGCCGCGTTCTTCGTAACCGTTCGGGAGATCCTGGCCCTGGGCCTCGCGGAGGTTCACGTGCTCGTGTTCGGACTTCTCTTCATCTTAGTGGTTCTGTTGCTCCCCGGGGGACTGGTGGAGATCGGCCGGAGCCTGCGCCGCTTCGTCCCCGCTCGGACGGCCCCGAAGCGGCGACCCGCGGATCTCGTGAGAGGGATTTAATCCCGAAGGCCGGGCTGCGTTGTGGGGGCCCGCCGTTCGTGCTAGAGTACAATTTGCGTGCGGATTTTACGGGAGGTGAGGGGGAAATGCGGAACTTGAGGATTGCCGGAGCGGTGGTGATCCTTGGGTTGGTCGGGGTGCTGGCTGTGCCCACCGGTGGGCAGGTCCGGCCCCTGAAGGTGGCGGCCCTGACGGCCCTGAGTGGCCCGTTCGCCTTCTGGGGCGTGAACGTACGGGACGGGATGCGCATGGCGGTGGAGGAGCTGAACGCGGCGGGAGGAGTCCTGGGACGCCCTGTGGAGTTCGTCGAACGCGATGACCGCAACAGCCCCGCGGAGGCCATCAGCGCTTTCCGGTTCCTGGTGGAACGGGAAGGGATCGCGGCCGCGGGAGGGATGATCAGCAGCGACATCGGGGCCGCCCTCGCGCGGGAGGCAGAGTCCCTGCGGGTTCCCATCTTCCTCACCCGGGCGGGTGCGCACACCATCCTCCGGAAGAGCAGCCGCTATACCTTCCGGACGTGCCTGGTGGCCTCTCCCATGTACGTGCAGGCGTCCGCGGCCCTCATGCAGTTCTCCAAGTACACCCGGGTGGGGGCCATCATCGCGGACTATGCGTGGGGGCGGTCCTACATGCAGTGGCTGGAACGCTACGTGCGCTCCATCCCGGGCATGCAGATCCAGATCGAGATCGCCCCCGTGGCCACCTCCGACTTCACCCCCTACCTGCGGCGCCTGCAAGGGTTTAACCCCCAGTTCCTGGACATCGGCGGCCATCCGCCCGGCATCCCGGTGATCGTGCGGCAGGCCACGGAGTTGGGCATGCGCCAGCAGATGTTCGGGGCCCACAACCCGCCGGAGTGGATCGTGCAACGGGCTGGCGAGGCCCTCTATGGACGCTACGTGGACTACACCTGCGCGGACTTCACCCACCCCACCTTCCGTCGGCTGGCGGAACGGTTCTACTCCACCTACCGGCGTTACTTTGACGACAACGCCTTCTCGGGCTATGCCATCGTGAAGATGGTGGCGGACGCAGCCCGGAAGGCGAACTCCACGGATCCCCGCCGCATCGCGGACGTGATCCGGCGGGGCCGGTTCGTGCAGCCCGGATACGGTTGGCCCCTTTCCTTCACGGAGTGGGGCGAGATGAAGGAAGCGCGCCCCATCATGTTCACCATCCAGCGGGGGGATCCGCCGGGCGGGATCTGCCCGGGCTGCGGGTGGAAGCAGAAGTACGAGTTCCGGGTGCCGCAGCTGGAGCCGTATGTCCCCGAGGAGTGAGGCCGCCTTCCTGCGATGCCGGGGGATCACGAAGCGCTTCGGGGGCATGGTGGCCCTCCGGGATGTGACCTTCGACGTGGAGCGGGCCAGCCTCGTGGGATTGATCGGCCCCAACGGGGCCGGCAAGACCACCCTCCTCAGCGTGATCAACGGGCTGTTGCGGCCGGAGGAGGGCGTGGTGGAACTGGAGGGCGAGCGGATCTCCGGGCTCCCCGCCCACGTGGTCACCCGTCGGGGCGTGGGCCGGGTGCTCCAGATCCCGCGGCTCTTTCCCCGCCTCACGGTGGAGGAGAACGTCTTAGTCGGTGCTCTCTTCGGCCGTCCCGGGAGGGTGTCTTGGCAGGAGGCGCAGAGGCGGACAGAGGAAGCGCTGAGCCTGGTGGGGATGGAGCGGAAGCGGGGAGAGGTGGTGGGGAAGCTCAACACGCAGGAGCGGCGACTGGTGGACTTGGCACGGGCCCTCGCGGCAGGCCCCCGACTGCTCCTGGTGGATGAGCTGATGAGCGGATTGAGCCCCGTGGAGATCGAGCAGTGCACCGCCCTGCTCCGGCGCATCCGGCAGGAGCTGGGGATGACCATCCTCTGGGTGGAGCATGTCATGGAGGCGGTCCTGGGGACCGTGGACCGGGTCATCGTCCTCGACCACGGCGCGGTCATCGCGGACGGCCCGCCCGCGCGGGTTGCTCAGGATCCCGTGGTGGTGGAGGCCTACCTGGGGGTTTCCATGCACGAGCTGGAGGGGGCACGCGGGTAGCCCATGCTGGAAGTCCGGAACCTCTGGGCAGGATACAACGGGATCACGGTCATCCGGGACATCAGCTTAGAGGTCCCCGGAGGGAATGCCACCGCGATCTTGGGGCCCAACGGGGCCGGCAAGACCACCCTCTTCCGAAGCATCGCAGGCCTGGTCCGGCCGCATCGGGGAACTGTGGTCTTCGAGGGATCCCCCATCCACGGGCTTCCCCCCCATGAGATCGCCCGCCGGGGCCTCGTGTACGTGCCCGCGGAGCGAGAGCTGTTCCCGCAGCTCACGGTTCTGGAGAACCTGGAGCTGGGAGCCTACAGTTCTCCCGACGGGTTCCGGTCCCGGTTGCGGCGGGTGTTCGACCTGTTCCCCCGCCTGGCGGAGCGGCGGGGGCAACGGGCAGGGACCCTCAGCGGCGGGGAGCAGCAGATGCTGGCCATCGCCCGGGCCCTGATGGGGCGCCCGAAGCTCATGCTGCTGGACGAGCCCTCCACGGGGCTTGCCCCCCGTCTGGTGGCGGAGCTGTACCGGCAGCTGGCGGTGCTGCAGCGGGAGGGGGTGACCATCCTCCTCGCGGAGCAGCAGGTGCGGGCGGCCCTGGGGCTGTGCGAGCGGGTCTACGTCCTCCGGGATGGACGGGTGGTGTTCCAGGGGAGCGCGTCCGAGCTGTGGGGAAGGCCGGAGCTGCGCCGGGCGTACCTGGGAGAATTGCGCCGCGTGGAACCCGTGGGGGAAGCGAGGGACGGGTGATGGGCATCGTCCTGGACGGTCTCGTGCAGGGCTTGCAGCTGGCCCTCCTCAGCGTGGGCGTGGTGTTCGTGTACGGACTCGGAGGGGTGTTGAACCTGGCCCACGGGCAGGTGGCGGTGTCCGGCGGGCTTGTGGCCGCGCTCCTCATGCAGAACCGCCTGCCACCGGTTCTGGCCTGCGTGGCGGGGATCCTCTTTGCGGGGCTTGTAGCCCTCCTCCTGGATCAAACCCTTCTGCGGCAGGCATACGCACGTCGCGGGGAGGAACGCCTGCTTTTGGGAATCATCCTGACCCTGGGGCTCTCCTTCGCCCTGGACGGGCTCTTCACCTGGCGGTACCCGAACGTGGCCCTGACCCTGCAGATGGGCTCTCCTTATGTCCGCCTGGGAGGGCTCACGGTCCGGACGGGGAGCCTGGCGGTGGCGGCCCTCGCCCTGGCCGCCTTCCTCCTCCTTCTGGCGTTTCTGAAGACCACCTTCCTGGGCAAGGCCATCCGGTGCATCATCCAGAACGAGGTCGGGGCTTGGCTGTGTGGGGTGGACGTGCACCGGGCCCGGACCCTCACGGTGCTCCTCAGCGGGCTTCTGGCAGGGGTGGCGGCCGTCGCCCAGGGCTTCTTCTCGTACCTGGGCCCGGAGATGGGCACGGAATTCACCATCCTGGCCCTGATCGTGGCCGTGGTGGGCGGGGTGCGGAGCCTCACGGGAACTTTCCTGGCGAGTCTCATGCTGGGGCTGGTGAACGCTGCGCTCAGCTACACGGTGGGGACCTACATCACCTGGGTCGTGCTCCTGGCGGTGGCGGCTTGCACCCTGTTGATCCGGCCGGAAGGCCTGCTGGCGTACTGGCCATGAGCGGACGCCGTCTCCTCACCCACGCCCTCCCCGTCTTGGGGGCGGGGATCGCCCTGGCGGCCGTCCCCCTCCTCGTGGGCGGAAGCCCGTACGGGCTTCGCATCACAAGCCTCATGCTGATCCTGGCCATCTACGCGGTGGCCTTCAACCTCCTGTTCGGACACACCCGGCAACTCTTCCTGTGCGTCGGGGCGCTCGCGGGGCTGGGGGCATATGCCTCCGTGATCCTGGTCCGGGACGTGAGGCTCTCCCCCCTCCTGGCCACGGCCCTGGCCACCGTGGGCGTCGGGTTGGTGGGAGGGTTTCTGAGCTATGTGGGGGTGCGTCGGGGGCTCGGGGTGCTGTTCGTGGGGATCATCACCGTGGCGGTCTCCCTCATCTTCCACAACCTCCTGCTCGGCCTGCGGCAGTATACGAACGGGGAGACAGGGCTCTCCACCCGGGGGCTCGGATTCGGGCTCGGGGAGACTCCGGAGCGCGCGTACTACGTGCTCCTTGCGGTGTTGGTCCTGTCCCTGGGAGGGTATCAGCTCCTCCTGCGCTCCCGGCACGGGCTGGCGTTCCGGGCCCTGGAGGACGACGAGCTGAACGCGGAGCTTTCCGGCATCGACGTCACCCGGTACAAGGTCGGGACCGCGATCCTGGCCTCCGCCCTCATCGGGCTTGTGGGGGCTCTGTACGCGGACGTGAACGGGTTCATCAGCCCCTCCGTCTTCGCCGTGGGGCACGTGGACATCCCCGTGCTCATCGCCCTGCTGCTGGGCGGGATGGGGACCACCCTGGGCCCGGTGGTGGGAGCGGTGGTGTTCACCCTGGTGGACGAGCTCGTGCGTCCCTTCGGGCAGTTGACCGTCCTCACGTACGGCGTTCTCCTCATCGTCCTCTTCCTGATCTTCCGAGAGGGCGTGGTACCGATTGGCGTCCAGCTCTTCCTGCGGCTTGGTCGGGTCCTCTCCCGGAGACTGCTCCGGGAGGCGGAAGGTGTCCCGGAAGGGAGCATGGGGAGTTCGGAGTCCACACAGGGAGGATGAGGGAAAGGAGGCAAGGGGATGCAGGAAGGACTTCCTCCTCGACGGATGGACGAAGCAGAGATCCAACAGCTCCGATCGGTGTACGTGGACCTGATGGGGTTCGTCCCTCCTCGGATCCAGGCCCGTACGGATCTCCTCTCCCGGGTGGATCCGGAAGGTCTGCGGCTGCAGGAAGCCCTGCGGCGCCACTTCATGTATCCCAAATGCTTCGACGTGAAGACGGCCCAGTTGATGCTGTTCGGAATGCTGCTCATGAATCTCCAGGACGCCGCGAAGTTGCACGCCATCGCCGCGCGTCGGGCGGGGGCCACGTGGGAGGAGCTGGCGGCGGTGGTGGGGCTTGCGTTCCTCTTCCGTGGGCTTTCCGCCGCCAACTACGGATCCCAGATCCTCATGGAGATCGCGCAGGCAGAGGCGCAGGAAGCGGAGCAAGCCGGTAGGAGGTGAGCGGATGATCCAGCCCGTGGTGGCGCAGCTGTTGCACGTGGAACTCCTCACGCCCAAGCCGGAGGAGACCTACTGGTTCTTCCACGACCTTTTGGGCTTGGAGGAGACCACCCGTCACGGACGGTCCGTGTACTTACGGGCCTATGAGGACGCCTACCACCACACGTTGGTGATCACGGAGGGCCCTACCGCGGGGCTGGGACACATCGCGTGGCGGGCCCCGAGCCCTGAGGGGTTGCAGGCGGCCGTGGAGCGGCTGGAGCGGAGCGGCTACGGGCGCGGTTGGTCCGAGGGGGATCTGGGACACGGGCCCGCATACCGGTTCACCACGCCGGAAGGCCACCCCATGGAGATCCTGTGGGAGGTGGAGTACTACCAGGTGCCCCCGGAGAAGCGCACGGCCCTGCGCAACCGACCCCAGAGGCGGCCCCTGCGGGGCGTCCCTGTGCGGCGGATCGACCACGTGAACCTCATGGCGAGCGCTGTCCCCCCCATGCGGGAGTTCTTCCAGGAGGTGCTGGGCTTCCGCCTGCGGGAGCAGAAGATCGGGGAAGGAGGAGTCGAGGTCGGTGCGTGGCTCAGCGTAAGCCCCTTGGTCCATGAGATCGCGGTGATGCGGGACGCCACGGGCCAGCGGGGCCGGTTCCACCACCTCGCCTACTGGTACGGATATCCCCAGCACCTCCTGGACATCGCGGACATCTTCAGCGACTATGGAGTCCGGATCGAGGCGGGACCTGCAAAACACGGGACCACCCAGGCCTACTTCCTGTACGTGTTCGAGCCTGGAGGAACCCGCATCGAGCTCTTCGGCGATACGGGATACCTGATCTTCGACCCGGATTGGAAGACGGTGGTGTGGGACGTCTCGAACGAAAGCGACCTGGAGAAGAGCAGCATCTGGTTCGGGGGGCGGCTGCCGGAGACCTTCTACACGTACGGCGTGCCGTCCATCCCGAGGGAGCCTGCGGGCGTGTCCCGGTGAGGGGGGATGCCATGGGGAAAAGCCCTCTGGAAGTCTCAGGCCTGCCGTTGTTCTTCCGGGTCGGGGCCGCAGACCCCAGCCTGCGGCCCTCCCGGATCCCCGGGGGGATTGGGGTCCGTACCGTGGCCCGGTCGTTGTCCACCATGCAGAAGGAAGCCCTGGTGGCTACGGGGGCCAGCCAGGCCATCTGGCGGCTCGCGAGCGACGAGGGCCCCTACCTCCTGGGCGACGACGTGGCACCCCCTCCCCTGGCCTTTTTCAGCGTGGGGTTGGTGACGGATTTCGCGGAGGCCCTCCAGCGAGGCGCGGACTCGATGGAGGGGGCGTGGACAGCGGTCCGGATTCAGCTGGACACCCGGTATACCATGAAGGGGTCTGCCAGCCAGGGAACTCTTCGCGCGGGTGCGTTGTCCCCGGAGCTCTCCGTGGAAGGGGATCTGCCGGAGGAGCGGATCCAGGAGGCGGTGCGGACCGCGTCCGCGTACGGCTTGGTGCGTTCGGGACTCGTGAGCCGGTTCTCACTGGTCCACAACGGCCGGCCTTTGAAGGTCCTGCGGGTCATGCCCGCGGACACCTCGGTCCCCGCGGATCCTGACCGGCTCTTCGACCAGGCGGCCCCTGCGGAGGCTCCGGGAGTGGTGGAGCGGGACGGCCCCACCCCGAAAACCGAGGAGGACACCAGCTACCAGGGGTCGAGCCTCGCGGAGACCCAGGATCGGACCCTGCACCTGCAGGCCATCTGCACCAGAACCCCGGAGGGGCTGTGGCACGTGGAGCAGCGCATGTACAACCCAAGGGGAACCATCTTCCGGTTTCTGTGTGACCCATCTGGCCTGCGCGCGCCGGACCCCCTCGCGTATCTGTCCGCGGGGATCGCCTTCTGCTTCATGACCCAACTGGCCCGGTTTGCCAAAATCCGGCGCAAAGCCCTCCGTGCCTGCCGGGTGGTGCAGGATACGGGCTTCCGGGCCGGGGGAGACGCGGATCCTGTGGTGACGCACGTCTTCCTGGACACGGACGAGGACGACGCCTTCGCCGAGGAGATCCTCGCCATGGGCGAGCAAACCTGCTTTCTCCACGCCCTCTGCCGCACGGAACTGGACGTGCGGATTCGCCTCCACGCGGTCTGAGGGATGAGCCGGAAACCCACCTCGGAAGCGAGCCAGGCCCAGCCAGCCCTTTACCGGTACCAGCGCATCCGGGAACACCTCCTTCAGCAGATCCAGTCGGGAAATCTGCGCACGGGGGACCGGATCCCGCCGGAGGAGGAGCTGGCGGAGCAGTTCGGCGTGAGCCGCATGACCGCTCGTCAGGCGGTCATGGAGCTGGTGCGTGAGGGCTGGCTGTACCGACGACAGGGCGTGGGGACCTTCGTGACCCAGCCTCCCTTCGAACGCCAGCTCAGCCGTCTCACCACCCTTTCGGAAGAGCTGGAAGCCCGGGGGCAGGGGGACCGGCTCCGATCCAAGGTGCTCAGCTGGTGTGTCCTCCCAGCGGCACGCCCTGTGGCGGAGATCTTCGACCTCCCCCCCAGGACCCCCTTGCTCCGCATGAGCCGGGTCCGCTACCTAGACGAGGCGCCCCTCGCCCTGCAGGTGATCTACATGCCCGCCGAGATGGTCCGAGGGCTGCGTCCCCGGGACCTGGAGCGCGGGTCCGTGTACCGGGTGCTGGAAGATCGGCTGCGGCTGCGCATCTACCGGGCGGAGCAACGGGTGGAGGCCGTCCCCGCCACGCGTTTCCACGCCCGGGTGCTGGAAGTGCCCGTGGGCAGCCCCCTCCTCCTCGCGCGCAGGCGGGCCTACCTCGCGACGGGCCAGCTGTTCGAGGTCACCCGTACCTACTACCGGGCCGACCGCTATTATTTCCAGGTCACCCTCTATCGGTGAGGCCCCACGAGAAGGAAGGACGGGAGAGGACCGCGTAGTAATGTATAGACAAAACGATCCGGTGGCGCGTATGGAGGTGCTCCCAGCATCCCTTCCCCCGCGGCAGGAGCGGGACTGGCGGATCCGTCGGATCCGGGCGGCTATGGCGGAGGCCGAGCTCGAGGGGGTCCTCCTCTGGGGTCCGGCCTGGAGACGGGAGAACGTGCGCTACCTCACCGGGGCTCCGCTCCGGGGGAGTTTCTCCGCGGTGTACGTGCCGGCGGTCGGAGAGCCTACCGCCTTCGTCTCCCGAGAGGAAGACCGTGATGCGGTGGAACGGATCGGATGGATCCGGGACATCCGCCCGCTTGGGTTTCCCGGCTGTCAGGAGCTGGTGAGCCGGATCCGCGATGGAGGTCCTCCGGCGCGGATCGGGGTGGCCTTATGGGAACTCGTGCCGGAGGCCCTGGGAGGGGTTCTCCGGCGGGAGCTCCCCCGGACGGAGGTTGTCTGCGCCACCGACCTCCTGGATCGCCTCCGGATGGTGAAGAGCTCTTGGGAAGTGGAGCAAATCCGGAGGGCGGCGCGGGTGTGCGAGGCGGGGTGGGAGGCGTTTCTGCAGGCCCTCCGGCCGGGGATCGCCGAGTACGAGGTGGTGGCGGCGGTGGAGGAGACGCTGAAGCGGCTGGGAGCGGAGGACAACTTCATGCTCATCGCCTCCGGAAGGGACGAGGTCCGGGGCATGACCCCTCCTCGCCCGCGCCGCATCGAGCGGGGGGATCTCGTGCGCACCGAGCTCACTCCCCAGGTCAACGGGTACTGGGCCCAGATCTGTCGCACCGCGGTGGTGGGAGCGCCTGCGGAGCCTCACCTCCGGTCGCTGGAGCTGTTCCGGGAGGCGATGGAAGCAGGCATCGCGGCCTGTCGGCCGGGGGCCACCGCCCACGAGGTGGCGAAGGCCCAGAACGACGTCTTCCGGAAGCACGGCTACGGGGAGTACTGCACGAGCCGGTACACCCGGGTGCGGGGGCACGGGCACGGCCTGCACCTGGACGAGTGGCCCACCCTCCTGGAAGGGGTGGAGGTTCCCCTGGAGGAGAACACGGTGCTCATCGTGCACCCGAACACCTACACGCCGCTCGCGGGTTACTTCGTGCTGGGGGATCCCGTGGTGGTCACCCGGGAGGGCTGCGAGCGGCTGCTCCGGACGGAGCCCATCCTGTTCGCCGTGTAAGGGGAGACCGATGAAGCGAGGACTCGTGGTGCTGGATCCGCTTGAGGTCACCCCGGAGGAGTATGCCCAGCGAGTGGGGGCGTTTCAAAATCTCCTCCGTGCCTCCGGCTGCGGCCTGGGGTTGATCTACGGGGACGTGTACCGATCCGGGGACCTCACGTATCTCACCAACCTGTGCCTGTACTGGAACGAGGGCATCCTCGCAATCCCCGCGGAGGGAGAACCCGCGTTCCTCACCAGGCTCTCCCCTCGCGTCCATCCCTGGATTCGGTCCACCAGCACGGTCTCGGATCTGAGGAGCGACCAGGATCTCGCGGCCCTCGTGGAGGCCGTTGCCACGGGGCATCCGGAGGGGGCCGTGGGGCTGGTGGAAGAGGCGTGGTGGCCGGCCCCCCTGCTGGAGTCCGTCCGGAAGCGGCTCGTGGACCGCACGGTGCGCGACCTGGGACCGGCGGTCCGGGCCCTGCGGCGCCGTCCTTCCGGGGCGGAGCGCCGGCTCCTCCGGCAGAGCGCCAGGCTCGCGGCCATCGCGGTGGCCGTGGCCGCCTCCACCTCCGGCGGGAGGTCCGAGCGCGTGGCCGCCGCGGAGGGGGAGTTGCGGAGAGCGGGCGTCCGGGATGTGATCCTCTGGTGCGATCCCAGACCCGGGGGAACCTGGATCGTGGAGGCCAGGGTGGATTGGCGGGGATACTGGGCCCACGCGGCCCGTACGGTTCTCCCCGGCCAGGCCCCCTCCGAACCCGAGGAGCGGTTCGTGGAGGCCTATCGGGAGGCTGCGGCGGTCCTCCGGGCCGGGGTACGGCAAAGCCAGGTAGAAGCGGAGGTGCGATCCCTCCTCGGGGACCTGCCGGAGGAACGGTGGTCCGTGGAGGTCTTGGAGCACGTGGATCTCGAGACCTGGGGAGAGCACCGGCCGCTCGAGCCGTGGGACGAGCCGATTCCCGAGGGCGCCGTGGTTTCCCTGGCGCTCCGGCTCCGGGGACCGGAGAGGGGCTGGTGGGTTGCCGCGGACACGTATGAGCTACACGCGACCGGCGCGGACCGCCTCACGGACCGGTTGCCCCCGATTCCGGTGTGGCGGGAGGCGGTGGGGTAGGAGGGAGGCATGCGGATTCTCACCAACGCGGAGATCGAGCAGGTGCTCACCATGCAGGACTGCATCGAGGCCCTGGAGCAGGCCTATAAGGAGCTGGCTCAGGGGCTCGGCGCGAACCGACCCCGGAACCACACGTACTTCCCCGTGGAGGACCCCCGCTACCCCGGCTTCCGGTTCCGGTTCAAGTCCCAGGAAGGGGGGTGCGTGAGCGCAGGGGTGTGGGCCCTCCGGATCACCTCGGACCTCGCGGGCGTGGAGGTCCTCCCGGGCGGGGTGAAGCGGCGGCGTCTTCTTCCCGCGGCCCCGGGAGACCGGTACGTGGGACTGGTCTTCCTGTTCAGCCTCCGGGATCTCGCGCCCCTTGCCGTCCTCCACGACAGCGTGATCCAGAAGATGCGGGTAGGGGCAACGAGCGCCCTGGGCATCCGGGAACTGAGCAATCCGGATGCCCGGGTGGCGGGCCTCTTCGGATCGGGATGGCAGGCAGGGGCGCACCTGGAGGCGCTGCTGCTGGTCCGGCCCGGCATCGAGGAGATCCGGGTCTACAGCCCCACCCGGGAACACCGGGAAACGTTTGCCGCCCAGTGGAGCGAGCGGACGGGCAAGCGGGTCATCGCCGTGGACCATCCCCGCGAGGCGGTAGAGGGTTGCCAGATCGTCACGTGCGCCACCGCGGCCATGGATCCCTGTTTTGACGGTGCCTGGCTGGAGCCCGGAACCCACGTGACCTGCATCACGAGTCCGGACGGGACCGCCATGCGCCGAGAGCTCGACGACACCACCTTCGATCGGGCGGACGTGATCGTGGTGCTCTCCAACGAGCAGGTGGAGCACGACAACCAGATCGACATCCTGGGGCCCGTGCGGCGTGGAAGGAAGCGGCGGGAGGAGATCCGGGAGTTGGGGGAGGTGTTGCTCGGACGGGCTCCTGGACGCACCCGCCGGGACCAGATCACGGTGTTCGCCAACAACACGGGGATGGGGATCCAGTTCGCGGCAGTCGGAGCCCGGGTCCTGGCGAGGGCGGAGGCCCTGGGTCTGGGGCGGACCATCCCCGTGGAGTGGTTCCTGGAGGAGACCACTCCGTGAAGAGAGGAGGGGGGAGCGGATGTCCGACCGCGTGGGCGGGAAGTGCATCCGGTTCGGTGACCACGTGAACACGGACGTGATCATCCCGGGCCGGTACCTGGTGAGCATCGATCCTGCGGAACTCGCCCCGCATGCCTTCGAGCCCCTCGGCCCCGAAGTGCAGGCGCGCCTGCGCACGAGCCAGGTGGTGGTGGCGGGTCAGAACTTCGGGTGCGGGAGCGCCCGCGAACAGGCGGCCACGTGTCTACTGGGTGCCGGGATCCGGGCCGTGGTGGCCCGGTCCTTTGCCCGCACCTTCTTCCGCAATGCCATCAACACCGGGCTGGTGGCGGTGGAGTGCCCGGAGGCCGCGGAGGCCGCGGAGGACGGGGCGGAGGTCTGGGTGGACC
Organism: Armatimonadota bacterium; assembly: GCA_031460175.1. Lineage (NCBI taxonomy): Bacteria > Bacillati > Candidatus Sysuimicrobiota > Candidatus Sysuimicrobiia > Candidatus Sysuimicrobiales > Candidatus Sysuimicrobiaceae > Candidatus Sysuimicrobium > Candidatus Sysuimicrobium tengchongense. Next base: position 41,923 of record JAVKGW010000009.1, read on the forward strand.
TGGCGGCGGGGACGGTGGAGGTGGACGGTCAAGCCTTCCGCTTCCGGCCGTATCCCGAGACCCTGCGGGAGATCCTGGCCGCGGGAGGTCTCATCCCGTACCTCGCGAGCGGGGCGGCCACAAGGCCCCGGCCCGCGCCGCCCGGGAGGCCCGGCCCCAAGACCTTCGCGGAGAAGGTGCTGGCCCGGGCCGCCGGCCTCCCCTTCGTGGACGCGGGCCAGATCGTAGACGTCTACCCGGACCTCTACATGAGCCACATGGCCTCCTGGCGGTGCATCCGGACGCTGGAGAAGCTCGGCGTGGATCGCCTGTACGATCCGGACCGCATCGCGATGGTCATGGATCACATCTCCCCGCCCAAGACCGCCAAGACCGCGGCGGACATGAAGCTGTGCCGGGAGTTCGCCCGGCGGCACGGGATCCGGAAGTTCTACGACATGGAGGCGGGGATCGCCCACGTGGTCCTCATGGAGGAGGGACACGTGCGGCCCGGCATGGTGCTCATCGGCACGGACTCCCACTCCACCATCTACGGGGCTCTGGGGGCCTTCGGGACCGGCGTGGGGTTCAGCGAGCTCACCGCCACTTGGGTGACGGGCCGGCTGTGGATGCGGGTTCCGGAGTCCATCCAGGTGGCCATCGAGGGACCGCTGGCGCCCGGATGCAGCGCCAAGGACGTGATGCTGAGGCTCATCGGGGACCTCACCGCGGATGGCGCCACGTACTGCTCCGTGGAGTTCACGGGCTCGTACATCCGTGGCCTTTCGGTATCGGAACGCATGACCCTGTGCAACCTGGCCATGGAGCTGGGGGCCAAGTGCGCCTATGTGCCTCCCGATGACGTAACCCGGAACTACCTGGCATCGCGGGGGATATTCCCCGACCAGTACGAGGAGGTGTTCCCGGATCCGGATGCCGCATACCGTCGGGTGGTACACATCGACGGCCGTCATTTGGTCCCTCAGGTAGCCTGCCCGCACAGCGTAGACAATGTGAAGCCCGTGACGGAGGTGGCGGGGATTCGGGTGGATCAGGTGTTCATCGGCTCGTGCGCCAACGCGAAGTACGAGGACCTGGTGGAGGCGGCCCGCTACCTGCGGGGGAGAAGGGTCGCTCCGGGCGTGCGCCTCATCGTCACCCCCGCGAGCAAGGAGACCCTCCAGCGGATGGTGGAGGACGGGATCTTCTCCGTCTTCCTGCAGGCAGGGGCCCTCATCACGAACCCGGGGTGCGGGGCGTGTGCGGGCGATGGTGGGGCCCTCGCGGACGGGGAGGTGTGCCTCAGCACCGCCAACCGGAACTTCCAGGGGCGGATGGGAAGCTACAACGCCTCCATCTACCTCTGCAGTCCGGCCACGGCCGCGGCCTCCGCGGTGACGGGAGTCATCACGGATCCCCGTACGGTGCCGTTGGAAGTCTGATCGGGGAGGGGGGAGCATGCGAAGAGTGCCGTGGGTGCTTGTGGGCTTGATCCTGCTGGCCGCCGGTTCCGCCAGGACCCTGGCAGGCCCGTCCGTTCCGGACTCCGTACGGCTCCCGGAGCCCACCACCGTCCGCGCGGTGGTGATCCCCGGAGCGCAGGACTTCGTGATCAACGTGATGCAAAAACAGGGCTTCGACCGCAAGTACAACCTGGTGCTGGACATCCGGCGGGTGCTGCAGCCCCAGTTCGCAGACCAGGCGGTGGCGGAACGGCTGGTGGACATCGGATTCATGGGGATCGTGGGGGCGGTGAAGGCACGGGCGGAGGGGAAGGGGGTCGTGATCTTCAACGTGCTCACCGGCCCCAGCAACCTGGTCCTCGCTCCGCAAGCTTCCCCGGTGCGGACCCTGGCGGACCTGCGGGGGAAGAAGATCGGGACCTTCAGCGGCCCCGGAAGCGCCACCTACGCCATGCTGGTCGCCATCGGACGGCACGTCTACGGCATCGATCTGGAGAAGGAAGCGCAGCTCGTCTCCGCCCCGAACCCCGCCCTCAAAGGGCTCATGGACCGAGGCGAGCTCGCGGCGGCGTTGTTCGGCACCGTGGACAGCGTGAAGGTGTTCCTGGAGGGACGGTACCGGATTGTGAGCGACCTCGCGGAGGACTTCCAGAAACGGTTCGGGCGGGTGGCCGCCCACGTGGTCATGGCCACCACGGAGGATTACGCACGTCGGCATCCGGAGGTCCTGCGGGCCTTCGTGGCCGCGTACAACGACACCATGCGGTACGTGGATCGGGAACGCCGGGTGTGGGTGGAGTACGCCCGGCAGTTGGAGTTCCCTAGCCCGGAGGCGGCCGCGGTCCTGTTGCGCCAACGCATGGGAAGCCGGTTCATCCGGCGGTGGGATGAGGAGCAGCGGAAGGTGCAGGAGCAGTTCATCCGGATCCTGATCGAGGTGCTGGGCCCGGAGCGGTTCGTCCGGGACGTCCCACCCGGGCTCATGCGCCTGGACCTGCAGCCGCGGCGGTAGGCTCGGACCATGGCTTGGCGAAGCGGGGCCGTCCGCCTGGTGGGAGTCGCGGGAATGCTGGTGGTGTGGATGGGAGCGGCTTCGCTGCTCCCCGATACGGTCCTGCCAGGTCCCTCCGCGGTGTTGCAGACCATCTGGCGGAACCTCCATCAGCCGGAGACCTTCTACCACATCGGGGTTACCGTGCGGCGGGTTCTGGTGGGCATGGGGCTGGCCCTGGTGGCGGGCACCCTGGTCGGGGTGATCATGGGGATCTCCCGGGTGGGGGAGTGGGTGCTGGATACCTGGGTGCTGGTGGGCCTCACCATCCCAGCGGTGGTCTACGGGATCGTGTGTATCCTCTGGTTTGGCCTTCGCGACCTCGCGGCGTTCATGGCCATCGGGATCTCCGCGTTTCCCGCCATTGCCATCAACATGTGGCAGGGAGTGAAGGCCATCGATCTCTCCCTGGTGCACATGGGAAAGGCGTTCCGCCTCTCCCGGCGCGCGCTGGTTCTGAAGGTGGTCATTCCTCAAACGGTGCCCTATCTGCTGGCGGCGGTGCGGTACGCGCTCGGGATCTCCTGGAAGATCGCCACCGTGGTGGAACTGATCGGTCTGTCGAGCGGAGTCGGGTACATGCTGCACTACTGGTACGGTCTGTTCTCCATGCGGCAGGTGCTCGCCTGGACCCTGACGTTTACGGGGGTGCTCGTGCTCTTCGAATTCGTGGTGCTCAAACCCCTGGACGGGTGGGTGACCCGATGGCGGCCCAGGGTCTCGACGTAGGAAGGGAACCCGTGCGGGCAAGCCCCAAGATCCGGCTGGAGCGGGTTTCGAAGCGGTTCCAGCTGCCCCGGGGCGGGGAGCTCCGGGTCCTGGAGCGGCTGGATCTGGAGGTCGAGGAGGGAGCGCTGCTCTCCATCGTGGGACCCTCGGGGTGCGGGAAATCGACCCTACTGAACATGGTGGCGGGACTGGAGCCGGCCTCGGAGGGACGGGTCCTGGTGAGCGGAAAGGAAGTGGGGCCGGGACGGGGGACGGTGCGGGTGGGGTACGTGTTTCAACAGCCGCGGCTGCTCAGCTGGCGCACCCTACGGGGGAACGTGCTCCTTCCGTTGGAGGAAATGGGGCTGTCGCGTGCGGAGCGGGAGGCGCGGGCGGATCGGTATCTGGCCCTGGTGGGGCTCCAGGAGTTCGCCCACTACTATCCCCTGCAGGTGTCCGGAGGGATGCAGCAACGGGTGGCCATCGCCCGGGCGCTGGCGGTGGAACCGGAGGTGCTGCTGGCGGATGAACCGTTCTCCGCCCTGGACGAGATCACAGCCCGTCGGCTGCGGGAGGAGTTCGTGCGGATCTGGCAGGCCACGGGTCGGACGGTTCTGTTCGTGACGCACAGCATTCGGGAAGCGGTGTTCCTCTCCACCCGGGTGGTGGTGGTGACCCCCCGGCCCGCCCGGATCTACCTGGATGTGCCGGTGCCGATCCCGTATCCGAGGACGTACGAGGACGAGCGGCTGTTCGCCCTCGAGCGGGAGATCACCCGCGAGTTCCTCCGAATGGAGAAGATGGTGGGGCCTCACGTAGGGATCGCGTGAGATGCGGAAGGAGCGTCCCATGACTCTGGTGGAGAAGATCCTGGCGCGGGCGAGCGGACGCACCCGGGTGGAGCCCGGAGAGGTGGTGGTGGCGGACGTGGATCTCATCCTCCTGCATGACCTCAGCGGATACCTGACGGCCCGGGTGTTCGAGGAAAAGGTGCGGCTCCCCCTGCGGTACCCGGAGCGGGTGGTGATGGTGTTCGATCACCACTTCTCTCCTCCCACGGAGGAGGGGGCGAGGCTGCTGGAGGAGAACCGGGCCTTCGCCCGACGGTACGGGATTCGGCTCTTCGACTGCGGGCACGGGAACATCCACAACGTGGCGGTGTGGGCCGGGCTCGTGCGCCCCGGGATGGTGGTGGTGGGCTCCGACAGCCATACCCCGGTGCACGGGACGCTGGGCTGCTTCGCGGCGGCCCTCGGCAACGACTCCCACGCGGCCCTGGGATTCCCCTACGGGAAGGCCTGGTTCCGGGTGCCCCACACCGTCCGCATCGAGCTCGAGGGGACGTCCGGTCCCGGAGTCACGCCCCGGGACGTGGCCCTTTGGCTTGCTGCCACCATCGGGGAGGGCGGGGCCATCTACAAGGCTCTGGAGTTCGACGGCCCGTACCTCCGGCAGCTCGGCTTCTGGGACCGTTGGCTGTTCCCCCTTCTCACCGTGGACGTGGGCGCGAAGTGCGGGTACATTGAGCCCGATGAGGTGACGGAAGCCTTCCTCCGCTCCGTCACGAAGGAGCCCTACGAGGTGGTGCGGGGGGATCCGGATCGGGAGTACGAGGCGGTGTGGCGGTACGAGGTGAGCGGACTGGAGCCCCAGGTGGCCTGCCCGCCGACGGTGGGGAACGTGAAACCGGTGACGGAGGTGGCCGGTGTCCCCATCCAGTGGGCCGAGTTGGGAGGACATGGAGGATGCCGGATCGAGGACATCCGGCTTGCCGCGCGGATTCTGAGCGGCCGCAGGAAGCACCCGCAGGTGAAGTTCAACATCGTGCCCTCAAGCCGCGCGGTCTTCACGCAGGCCCTGCGGGAGGGTCTGGTGGAGGTCCTCCACGAGGCAGGGGCCACGTGGTTTCCGCCCAGCGCGGGCAGCAACCAGGCCATCAACATGGGCGCCATGGCCGCGGGCGAGGCCATGATCTCCACTCACTCCCGGAACTTTCCCGGCCGCAATGGAAGCCCGCAGGCCAAGATGTATCTCGCGAGCGCCCTCACCGTGGCCGCCTCTGCGGTGGCAGGGTGTATCACGGATCCGAGGGAGTTCCTCAGAGAAGGAAGGGAGTAGGATGAGGTTCCGGGGGCGGTGTTGGAAGTTCGGGGATTACATCCCCACGGATCAGATCGTGCCCTCGCACCTGGTGTACCGTCCCATGTCGGAGATCGTGCGGCACGTGCTCGTGAATTTGAATCCGGAGTTCCCTGAGCGCGTGCAGCCCGGAGACATCGTGGTGGCGGGGAAACACTTCGGGCAGTCCTCCGGCCGGGCCATCGCCGCCAAGGCCATTCAGGCCACGGGGGTGGCCTGCGTGGTGGCCGAGAGCTTCGCCCGCACCTTCTACCGGAATGCCTTCGAGATCGGCCTGGCCATCCTGGAGTGCCCGGGGATCTCGGAGGCTGTCCGGGAAGGGGATGTCCTGGACGTGAACCTGGAGACCGGGTGGGTGCGCAACGAGAGCACGGGCAGAACGCTCCGCGGCGAGCCCACCCCTCCATTTCTCCTCGAGATGCTCCGGGCAGGCGGGTTGATCCCGTTCGCGCCGAGGTTGCTGGAGGAGGGCGGGAAGCGGTGAACTTCCGGATCGTGGACTTAAGCGTCCGCGTGGACCACCGGAGCCCGGACGAGCCCTGGCCTGCGGAGGTCCGGCGGGTAGATCATCGGACCGCCGCCCTCCAGCGGGCGGCGGCATTTGGGATTTCCCCCGACGAGTTCCCGGGGGGACTCCACCTGGCCAATGAGGAGTGGCGCCTCATCACCCACGTGGGGACCCACATGGATGCCCCGTGGCACTATGGCCCCACTTCCCAGGGAAGAAAGGCGCGCACCATTGACGAGATCCCCCTCGGTTGGTGCTTCGGACCGGGGGTCGTGCTGGACGTGAGCCACCGGAGGGCGGGGGAGGAGATCGTCCGGGCGGACCTGGAGCGAGCCGTGAGCGGAATCGGCTACACGCTGAAGCCAGGGGACATCGTGTTGCTCTATACCGGGTGCGATGCGTATCTGGGCACGAAGGAGTACTTGGAGGCCCACCCCGGGCTCTCCCGGGAGGGCCTGCTGTGGCTGCTGGATCAGGGGATTCGGGTCATCGGCATCGACGCGTACAGCCTGGATCGGCCCTTTCGGGTGATGGCGGATGCCTACAAGCAAGCAGGGGCGAAGGCCCTGTTCCCCGCGCATTATGCGGGACGGGAGCGGGAGTACTGCCAGATCGAGAAGCTCTGCAACCTGAAGGCCATCGGACGCGCGTGGGGGTTCTGGGTGGCGGCATTCCCCATCAAACTGGCCGGCTCGGGAGCGGGCTGGGTCCGTGCCGTGGCGCTCGTGCCGGAAGAGGGCGGAGGAGAGGAGGCGTAGGATCTCATGCGAAGGCCATGGCGTGTGGGAGTGGTCGTGCTGCTCGCCTCGGTCTTCTGGTCGGGGATGCTGGCCGGGCAGGAACGGTTGGACCGCATCCGGGTGGGAACCGTGGGCACCACGGCGGATGCGGGGATCTACGTGGCCCAGGAGAAGGGGTTCTTTCGGGATGAGCGCATCGAGGTGGTGGTCCAGAACACCTTCCGGACCGGCGGGGAGATGATCCCCTTCGTGGCCACCGGTGAGCTCCCGGTGGCGGGTGGGGCAATGGATGCGGCGTTCATCAACGCCGTGCGACAGGGGATTCACCTGCGGGCGGTGGCGACCAAGGGGAGCATGAAGCAGCAGGTGCTGGTGGTCCGCCGTGAGCTGTTCGAACAGGGGCTGCGCACGGTCGCAGGGCTGCGGGGGCGAAGGATCGCGGTGAGCAGTCCCTCCGGGGCCGTGGCCTTCGAACTGCAGGAGGCGTTGCGAACCGCAGGACTCACCCTGGACGATGTCCAGCTGGTGACCCTGCGGTTCCCGGACATGCCCGTCGCCCTCCAGAACGGATCCGTGGACGCGGCACTCATGATCGAGCCCTCCCGGACAGTGGCGGTGGACGGGTTGAACGCGGGGAGGGACCTCATGACCCTGGATCGGGTGCTTCCCGATTTCCCCATCGGCGTCCTCTTCTACGGGGAGCGGATGTACCGGGATCGGAACCTGGGGATCCGATGGATGGCGGCATACGTGCGGGGTCTGCGGTATTACGAACGGGCCCGACGGGAGGGCCGGCTCGAGGAGATGCGACGGATCCTGAGCCGGTATCTGCAGTACGAACGGGTGGTTTGGGAGCGGATGATCTGGCCGGACCTCCGGCCGGATGGAACCTTTGACGCGAAATACCTGCGCCCGCTCCAGGAGTTCATGTTGGGCCGGAGGGCCATCGGAGGGATCGTGCCCACGGAGGAACTCGTGGACTTCAGCTTCCTGCAGGCTGCTCACGAGCACCTGCGAAGGAAAGGGATTCGTGATTGATTCCAGGGAGAGGACATGGGACCGCAGGAGTGTCTGTTGGGAAGCTCGTTCGGCACGGATTGGCGAACATCCCCTCGACAATACGGTGTGGTGGTGGAGCGGGATGTCCGGGTACGGATGAGCGACGGAGTACACCTGAGTTGTGACATCTTCCGGCCGGACGCGAACGGACGCTTCCCGGTCATCCTGGGTTGTCATCCTTACGACCCCAAGGGACAGACGGCACCCATCCGGCCCGGCCCCCTCTCCACCACGCGATGGCGGAATCCTGGCCAGGAGCGGACGAACGCCTCCCTGGAAGCGGGGGATCCGTACTTCTTCGCCCGTCGGGGCTACGTCCACGTGATCTGCAACGTCCGGGGGACGGGGCGGTCGGAGGGGCTCTGGCAGTTCATGGGGCGGCGGGAGGTCCAGGATGTGTGCGAGCTCATCCGTTGGATCCGACAGCAGCCCTGGTGCAACGGACGGGTCGGGATGTTCGGGGTCTCCTACTTCGCGCGGATCCAGCTGTTCGTTGCCGCTGAGCATCCGGAGGGGTTAACGTGTCTATTCTGCCCCTGGGCCTCGACGGATTTCTATCGGGACGTGATGTACCGAGGAGGAATCCTGGCCCATGAGTGGCTGCTGGGGTGGAGCCGGACCTCCCTTTCCTATGCGGGATGCCGGCCCGCGAACCACAGCAAGGCCATGCTCGGAGAGCGGGCCTATCGTCAGGCCGTCCAGGGACTCCTGGAGGATGAAGACCTGGCAGGAGTGCCGGAGCTCCGTACCGTCCTCGAAAATCCGGAGAAGGGGATTCATCCCTTCATCGTGGACGTCCTCCTGCACCCCCTGTACGACGCGTTCTGGGAAGAGCGTTCTGCCCGCCTGGATGCCATCGAAATTCCCGCGTACTTGGGCGGGGACTGGGGGATTTTCGGCCTCCACCTGCCGGGGGCGTTTCGGAGCTGGCGACGGATTCGGGGGCCCAAGAAGATGCTGATCGGACCCCCCGTGTACCTTGATCGTCCCCTCTACCAACTGCATTTCGAAGCCCTCCGCTGGTTCGATTACTGGCTCAAGGGCATGGAGACCCGCATTCTCGAAGAGCCTCCGGTTCGGCTGTTCATCGTCGGCCTGGAAGACTGGCGGGAGGCCACGGACTGGCCGGTCCCGGGCACGCGGTGGATCCCCTTCTTCCTGCACGAGGGAGGGCTGCTTTTGGACCGCGAGCCTTTCGGGGAGGAGGGCAGCGATGCGTGGGAGGACTCCCCGTGGTACCGGGGCGCATTGGAGTACGTGACCCCGCCCATGGTGGAGACCACGGAGATCCTGGGGCCTATGGTCCTGGTGCTGCGGGCGGCGAGCACGGACGTGGAGATCTTTTGGATCGCGTCGGTTTACAGGGAGGATCGAGATGGGAACCGGACGCTCCTGACCCGGGGGTGGTTGCGGGGCTCCCAGCGCCACGTGGACTGGGAGGCATCCTGCCCATGGGAGGTGCACCATCCGCATGATCGCCGGGAACCGCTACGCCCGGGAGAGATGTACGAGTTCTTCATCAACATCGTCCCCACGGGCGTGCGACTTCGGCCCGGAGAGCGGCTCCGGCTCAGGCTGAGCGGTGTGGAGGATCCTGCCACGAATCCCCTGGAGGTCATCGGAAGCGGCAGCCTCCGGCGGCAGTCCCCTTCCCGCATCACGGTTTTCCGAAATGCCCAACACCCCTCGTTCCTGCTGGTGCCCGTGACCCGGGGAAACCTCCTGGGCAGTTTTGTCTCCGGAGGCAGGTGGCCGGGGGGCTCCGGACGAACGGACGAAGGTCAGTAAGGGAGGTGGATGGTGGACCGAGCGGGACGTCGAGAGGAAGGCCTGCGGAGGCGGTGGCGGAGCTGCCTTGCGGAGGAATCCCCGCGGTGGGCGGTGCGGCGGGCGCACTGGCGGGCCATGGGGCTCACGGAGGAGGATCTGGAACGGCCCAAGATCGCCATCGTCAACAGCTCCTCGGAACTGGCCATGTGCTTCCGGCACCTGGACGGGATTGCGGCGCGGCTCAAGGAGATCATCCGGGCGGCGGGAGGGGTACCCTTCGAGATCCGGACCGCGGCCCCCGCGGACTTCATCACCAGCGCCGGGCACGGGGGAGGATATGTGCTCAGCGCCCGGGACCTCATCGTGAACGACATCGAGGTCGCGGTGGAGGGGGCCCTCCTGGACGGCATGATCTGCCTCTCGTCCTGTGACAAGACGGTTCCCGCCCACCTCATGGCCGCCGCCCGGCTGAACCTTCCGACCCTCATCGTGGCCTGCGGGTACCAGCCCAGCGGCGAATACAAGGGAAGAGCCGTGGACATCGAGGACGTGTTCCTGCACGCTTCCGGCGCGGCCGCGGGAGCCTGCGATCTCCGAGAGGTGTGGGAGATGGCGGACCGGGCCATCCAGGGGCCCGGCGTGTGCCCGGGCATGGGCACCGCGAACTCCATGCACATGGCCTGCGAGGCCCTGGGGATGGCATTGCCCGGAAGCACACCGGTGCTCGCGAATGGTCCCCGGATGTGGGGAGTGGTGGAGGAGGCCGGCCAGCGCATCGTGGAGCTGGTGGTGGAGGACGTGCGGCCCCGCTCAATCCTCCGCCCCGAAGCGTTCGCCAACGCGGTCACGGTGATGCTGGCAGTGGGGGCGAGCATCAACGTGGTGAAGCACCTTCAGGCGGTGGCGCGGGAAGCCCGCTGCCCGGTGGACATCTACGAGCTCTTCGCGCAGTATGAGGAGAAGGTGCCCCTCCTGGTGGCGGTCCGGCCGAACGGCGAACACCGCATCGAGGATCTGGAAGAGGCCGGGGGGACCCTGGCGGTCCTGAAGCGGCTGGAGCCCCTGCTGGCCGCGGACGTTCCCACCGTGGCGGGACGGACGCTCCGGGAAATCCTCCGGGACGTGCGGGTGGGCCGGGAGGAGGTGGTCCGTCCCCTGGACCGACCCTGGCGGAGGCGGGGAACCATCGTGATCCTGAGGGGCTCCCTCGCCCCCCAGGGGGCCATCGTACGGCTGGGATCCGCGCAGGACGGGTCGACACGTTTCTCCGGGCCGGCCAAGGTCTACGACTCGCAGGAGCGAGCCCTGGAGGGGTTGCGGAGGGGAGAGGTGGGTCCGGGACAGGTGGTGGTGATCCGGGGGATGGGCCCCCGGGGCAGACCCGGCATGGGGATGGTCTCCGCGTTCGCCTTTGCCCTGGACCGGGCCGGGCTCAGCGGGCGGGTCGCGATGGTCAGCGACGGACAGGTGTCCGGTCTGCTCAACCGCGGGCTCGTGGTGGCGGAGGTTTCCCCGGAGGCCGCAGAAGGGGGTCCTCTCGCGTGGGTGGAGGACGGGGATCGGATCGTCATCGATCTCGAGGCGCGCCGGGTGGATCTGGAGGTGCCCCCGGAGGTGCTCGAGGCCCGGCGGCAGGCCCGTCCCTGGGAAAGCCCGGTGGAGGAGCACGGATGGTTGGAGATTTACCGGAGGCTCGTACGTCCCCTGCGGGACGGCGCCATCCTGGTGGAGTAAATCCACCGAAGAACAGGAGGGGAGGAGATGGCTACAGGACGCTGGCCGAGGGCCATTTTCTACGATTCGAAGACCACCCTGTTCGACTGGGCGTGGAGCTGGCGAGAGGCCGCGCAGCGCATCGCGGCCAAGTACGGCGGCGGCGTGGACGTGGACGAGTTCACGGAGGACTGGATCGTGATGTTCGAGGGGTTCCAGCGCCGGGCGGCCTTCACCCGGTACGCGGATCTCACGAATCACATCCGGGACGGGCTGCGGTACGCCTACCGGCTGCACGGGATCCGGGGGAACCCGGATGAGGACGTGAAGATCTTTTTGGAGCTGCAGGAACGGGTGGAGCCGTTCCCGGAGGTGCTGGAGGAACTCCAGCGGCAGCGGGATCTGGGAGTGAAGATCCTCATCTTCTCGGACGTGGAGACGAAATACATCGAGATGTACGTGAGCAAGCTCCGGGGGTTCCGGCCGGATTTCGTGGGGAGCACGGAGCAGGCCCGGGTGCACAAGCCGAATCCCCGGGTGTACTTCTGGGTTCTCCGGCAGGTGGGCCTGGAGCCCCGGGATGTCCTCTACTGCGCCGCGCCCCAGTTCGACGTGCAGGGCGCCATCGCCTGCGGGATGAAGGCCGCGTGGCTCCGGCGGGCGCACGGACGACTGGGACGCCGGAACGTGACCTTCGAGGCGGGGGATGTCCCCGCGGATTACGAGATCGAGGATCTCCGGCAGCTCACGCGCATCGTGGAGATGAACCTCCGGCTGTCGTGAGGAGGTGGGGGCATGCAGGTGGAGACGGTCCGGACCCCGCACGGGGAGACGGAAGGGGGGCCGGGTCGGGTGCAGATCCGGCTGGAGGGCGTGACCCGGCGGTTCGGGAGCGTGACCGCGGTGGATCGGGTCACCCTGGAGGTGGCCAAGGGGGAGTTCGTGACCCTGCTGGGCCCGAGCGGCTGCGGGAAGACCACCACCCTGCGCATCATCGCGGGACTGGAGGAGGCGGATGAGGGCCGGGTGTACATCGGGGGCCGGCTGGTGAGCGACCCGCACGTGGGGATCTTCGTCCCCCCCGAACGGCGGTCCGTGGGGATGGTGTTCCAGTCGTACGCGGTGTGGCCGCACATGACGGTGTTCGGGAACGTGGCCTTCCCCCTCCGGGTGCGGCGCTGGCCCGCGGAGGCCATCCGGCGGCGGGTCACGGAGGTCCTGCAGCTCGTGGGCCTCCAGCACCTGATGGATCGTCCGGCCACCGCCTTGAGCGGCGGTCAGCAGCAGCGGGTAGCCATCGCCCGGGCCATCGTGTACGAGCCCGAGGTCCTCCTGATGGACGAACCCCTGAGCAACCTGGACGCGAAGCTGCGGGAGGAGATGCGCAATGAGCTGCGGGCCCTGCAGCGCCGGCTGGGCATGACCACCGTGTACGTCACCCACGATCAGGAGGAGGCCATGGTGCTCTCGGATCGGGTGGTGGTGATGCACGCGGGCCGGGTCCTCCAGGTGGGTACTCCGGAGGAGATCTATCTGCAGCCCGCGGACGCCACGGTGGCGGAGTTCCTGGGTTCCCCGACCCTGCTGGACGCCACCGTGCGGGGGAGCGAGGGAAGCCCGGACGGGGTCCTGGTGGAGGTGGAAGGGGTGGGGTGGCGTGGCTGGTGCAGGGCCCGGGAGCCGATCCCCGCGGGCACCCGGGTGAAGGTGTGCGTGCGGGGGGAGGACCTGGAGGTGCGCCGGGATCCGAAAGCCGACGGAGGGGCGTCCTGGCGGGGGCGAGTGGAGCAGAGCCGTTTCCGGGGGCAGTCCCGGCTCCTGGTGATCCGAGGCGAAGCGGGGGTGTTCCGGGTGGAGGTCCCCAAGACGGAGCGGTTCGAGGAAGGAGAGTCCGTGTGGGTGGTGGCCCAGGTGGGCCGTCTCCTGGCCTTTCCCATCCGTTAGGATGCCGAAGGAGGTGGTGCGATGCGCATGCCGCGGAAGGGGAGCGGTTGGTCTCGGGAGGGAGTACTGTTGTCCGCGCTCGCGATTTGTCTGCTGGCGGCCCTCGCGGGGTGGAGCTCGCCCGCGGATGGTTGGTCGCAGGTGGTGGAGGCGGCCCGGCGGGAAAACCAGCTCGTGCTCTACGATGGCCACGGGGGGGCCATCCCCACCATCCAGTTCGCGGCGGAGCGCTTCCAGCGGAGGTACGGGATCCGGGTGGAAGTGAGCGTCATGCGGGCCAGCGAGGCGGTGGAGCGGGTACGCATCGAGCAGCGTGCGGGCCGGCCCGTGGCGGACCTCGTGACCGTGGGGTCCACCACCGCCTGGCAGATGAAGAACCTGGATCGGACCCTGCAGCCCCTGGGCCCCCTTCCGAGCGGGAGGAAGGTTTCAGCTCAGATCCGCCTCCAGATGGAGGCGTGGGGGATCGGGGACGTGATGCTCACGGAAGCCGTACAGCTCTACGGGATCCTCGTCAACACGCAGCTCGTGCCGCCGCAGGAGGAGCCCAGGAGCTGGATGGACCTGTTGGATCCGAGGTGGCGGGGCAAGCTCATCACGGATGACCCCCGGGCTCCTGGGGGAGGCTTCGTGTTCTTCGCCGCCACATACAAGCAGCTGGGTCGGCGATACCACGAGGCCCTGGCCGCCCAACGGCCGTTCCTGACCCGGGCCATCGCGGAGGCCGCGAACCGGGTGGCCCGGGGAGAGTTCGCCCTCATGTACCCCTTCGCCCTGGGGCTCTTCCCCCGGGTCCGGGACCTCCCCAACGTGAAGGTGGTCATCCCGCGGGAGGGCGCGCCCTACGTCTTCCAGGGAGTCTCCATGCCCCAGACCGTGCGGCACCCGAACGCGGCACGGCTGTTCGCGGAGTTCCTCCTCTCGGAGGAGGTGCAAAAGCAGCTGGCGCGGGACTACCTCCTGCCCGCGGTGGCCGGCACCCTCCTGCAGGCGCCTCCGGAGGTTCGGACCCTCCTGCGGGCCAGGCTGTGGGACACCACGGATCCACCCCGGGCGGAAGAGCAACTGAAGGCGGCCGCGGAGATCTACCGGTAGATGGTCGGCGCGCAGGTCTGGCGTCCTGAGATCCCCGGTGTACGGGCGTCCCTCCGGCGGGAGGGAACGGCGGTCCTGCTCCTGTTGGGTCTCGGCCTCTTGGTGGTCTACCCCACCGCGTTCCTGATCTACGGAAGCCTCTACAGCGCGCCCCCCGGGGATCCCGGAACCTTGACCGCGCAGGGGTATCGGGCCCTGGGGTCCGGGGAGAACCTCCGGATCCTACTGGAGACGTTCGGGTTCGCGCTCGCGGGGTCGGGTACGGGGCTCGTGCTTGGGCTTCTGTTGGGATGGGTGGTGGCGAGGACAGACGTCCCCGGTGCGGCCCTGTGGGAAGCCCTATTCACCCTCCCCCTCTTCATCCCTCCCGTGTTGATGGCGGCGGCCTGGGGGATGCTGGCGGCCCCGCGGGCGGGCCTGCTGAACGCCGCTTTCCGGACGCTCTTCGGCGGGGAAGGTCCCTTCAACGTCTACTCCGCGGGTGGCCTGGTGTGGTACCTGGTTCAGTACAGTGCCGCCTTCCAGCTCGGCGTGATCACGGGGCCCCTCCGGGCCTTCGACGCCACCCTGGAGGACGCGGGCAGGGTGTGCGGGGCATCCCGGGGACGCGTTTTCTGGTCCGTGGTCTTGCCCGTGATGTATCCCGTGGTCTCCAACGCGTTCCTGTATTCCTTCGTGCGGGGCTTTGAGTCCTTCGAGGGACCGCTGCTGCTGGGCCTCCCCGCGGGCATCCGCATGCTGGCCACCCAGATCTACGAGGTGATCCACCAACGACACCGGCCCGACTACCCCCTGGCCACCGCCATGGGGGTGGTGGCGCTGCTGCTCACCGCCCCTCTGGTCTGGGTCCAGTGGCGGCTGCAACGGCGGGGGAGCTTCGCGAGCATCACCGGGCGCGGATACATCCCCAAACCCGTGCGGCTCCGGCGGTGGCGCTGGGTGGCCTTCGGTGGGTGCCTCCTGTACGCCCTGCTCGTGGTGGGTCTGCCCGTGGGGCAGCTCGTCCTCGGCAGCTTCTTGCGGTTCTTCGGCCTGTACGGCGCGAATGCCTGGACGCTCCAGCACTACCAGCGGGTGCTGCGCGACCCCTTCGTCCTGGGAGCCCTCCGCAACACCCTCCTGCTGGGCGCGGTGGGCGCCACCCTGGCCGTGCTGCTGGGCGCCGCGGTGGCGTACGTCTCGGTGCGGGGCCGGACCGCGGGATGGGTACGGGCCGGGGTGAACCTGCTCAGCTGGCTCCCCCTCCTGATGCCCGGGGTGGTTCTGGGGATCGCGTTCCTGTGGGCATACGCGTTTCTCCCCCGTTCCATCTCCCTTTACGGCACCGTGTGGGCCCTGCTGTTCGCCTACGTGACCCTGTGCCTTCCCGTGGCTTCCCGGGTCAACGCGGGAGCCTTCGCACAGGTGTCCGGTGAGCTGGAGGAGTGCGCCCGGGTGTGTGGGGCGAGCGGGTGGCGGACCTTCTGGAGCGTGGTGGCAAGGCTGGTGTGGCCCTCCGTGGCGGTGGGATGGATCCTCAGCTTCGTGCTCATCGTGCGGGAGGTGAGTGCCTCCATCATGCTGGCCGCTCCCGGCGCCCAGGTGCTTTCCGTGAGCATCGTGTATCTCTGGGGTCAGGGCCGTTTGGAAGAGGTGTGCGTGGTGGCCGTCCTCATGCTGGTCCCGGTATTCCTCGGGAGGTACTTGGTGGGCCGGCTGCAGCGGGCCGAGCTGCAGCACGGGAGCGCGGGCTGAAAGGGGGTGATGGGATGCGTGCTATGGAGGCGAGGCAGGCGAGGGCCGCTCACGCGTTGCTGGCTGCCCTTCGGGCCCGGGGGGTCCGGTTCCTCTTTGGCCTGCCGGGCAGCACGGAGGCCGCGGTGCTGGATGCCCTGCGGGAAGCGCCGGACATCCGGTACGTCCTGACCCTGCAGGAGGGGATCGCGGTGGCCATGGCGGATGGCTACGCCCGGGCGAGCGGGCAGGCGGGCGTGGTGAACCTGCACACCACGGTGGGAACCCTGGCGGGTCTCAGCCTGCTGTACAACGCGTGGCGGGATCGGGTTCCTGTAGTGGTCCTGGCGTGCCACAAGGATACCCGGATCCTGGGGCGCGGCGGGTTCACCACGCTCCCGGACACCACGGCCCTGGTGCGCCCCCTGGCGAAGTGGGCACACCAGACCCTGAATCCGGAGCAGGTGGGGGAAGACGTGGAGCGGGCCTTTCAACAGGCCTTGGCTTGGCCCCGGGGCCCCGCCTACGTGATCGTGCCGGAAAACCTGCTCGCCGCGCCGGTTTTCGTGGATCCTCCCCGTCCCGCGCCGGTCCCGTCCCCGCCCCGGCCGCACCCAGAAGCGGTACGGGAGGTCGTGGACTGCCTGAGCCGGTCGGAGCGGGCCGTGCTGGTGGTGGGGACGGAGGTGGCCCGTGGGGGGGCGGTGGAGGTGGCGGTGCAGCTCGCGCATGCCCTGGAACTCCCCGTCCTGTGGGAGTCGCGGCGCACCCTGCTCGAACCGCCGTATCCCGTGGAGGACCCGCACTTCGTGGGAATGTACGACCCCCGCCATCCTGCCGTGGCGGAGGCGGAGGTGCTGGTGGTCGTGGGAGCCACCCTCTTCGTGGAGTTCGCTCCCCCTCCCGCTCCGGAGATCCCGCCTCGGGTTTTCCTCGTTCACGTGCACCCCGACGCCGCGGAGCTGGGCCGCCTGTATCCTCCGAATCTCGCGGTGCAGGCGGAAGCGGGGCTGTTCTTAAAAGATCTGCTGGAGGCGGTGCGCGCGGAAGGGAGGTCCCTCGGAGATCCGGGGGCCCTCCGGCGGGCGTGGGTGGCGGAGCTGCGGGCACGGTGGGAGGCCCAGCGGGCAGAGCGGCGCCGGCGCGAAGCCGACCGCCGGCCCCTCTCCGCCTTCCAGGTGGGCGAGACCCTGGGGCGGGTCCTTCCCAGGGAGACAGTGGTGGTGGAGGAGGCCGTCCGCTCGTGTTGGGCCTTTCTGGACGGGTTCCCCGTGCGATTGGGCGGGCTGTTCCGGACCGCCGGCGGATCGCTCGGGTGGGGAGTTCCCGCGGCCCTGGGGGTGCAGATGGCGCTGCCGGGTCGGCCCGTGGTGGCCGTGGTGGGAGATGGGAGCCTGCACTTCACGCCCCAAGCCCTGTGGACGGGGGTCCAGCAGGGACTGCCGGTGCTCGTGGTGGTCCTCAACAACCGCAAGTACCTGGCGGTGGAGGCCGGCCTGCGGGAGCTTCTGAAGACCCGGGAGGCCCTTCCGTCAACCCCCGGGATCGAGCTCCCGGGCATTGACCACGCGACGGTGGCGCAGGGCTACGGCGCAGGGGGTGTCCGGGTGGAGGACCCGGATGCGCTCGGAGACGTGGTGGATCACGCGTTCCGCAGATCCCGGGAGGAAGGGCGGCCGTACCTTGTGGACGTGCCCGTCCGGGAGGAGTGGGGAGGGTAGCGAGGAGGCCGGGACGCCCTCAAGGGATCCGTAAGGCCCGCGCGGCTGGACGGTGAACCGGAACCTCCCCCGGGCCACGTACCCATCGTCTGCGGAGACCGCAGTCCATCGGACCGTGTAGGCTCCCGGACCCAGGCGGCCCACCCGGACCACCAGGGTCCGCCGATCCAGATCTCCGAGGTCCACCCCTCCTCTAGCCACCACGCGGCCTCGGGCATCCACGACCTCCAAGCGGCTGGCGGAGGGATCCAGTTCTTCGTTGAACCAGGCGCGGACCACCCGAGGTGGAGCGGGGAGCACGGCCCCGTCCGATGGATTGGATCGGACCAGCCGGGCATGGGAGAATCCCGGGCCGACGCTGGCTGCCAGGAGCAGGAACACCAGGAAGGCCCGTTTTCCGAGCCGTCTCATCCGGTGCCTCAACCGGGTCCTATGGCGGGAGCAACAGGAGGGCGTCGCTCACGGGCCGCTCTCCCGTCTCGTCGGAGGGCCGGTTCACCACCTGGCCGTGAACCACAAGGGTGGTGGAACCGCCGCCATCCAGGTTCAAGGCCTCCACGGCCCCGAGCCGGCGCATCTCCATAGCGAGTTCCGGGATGGTCATTCCTAGGCCATGCTCGGGCGCCCGCCCGTCCACCACGAGGAGGATCACGGTGCCATCCGGGGTCACCCCTACCGCGGTTCGCGGATGCCTCCGGTAAAGGAACGCCTCGGGAAACCCCTCGGAATCAGGGATCGGCTGACCGCGGGCCAGCAGCCTCGGACCCCCGCACAGGATATCCCGCACCCGCTGCCAGCGGGGATCCCCGGAGGAGGGTTCCACGCGGATCTGCACGTGCACGGGATCGCCGGGTCGGAGCCTCGCGAGAACCTCCGCGGGAAGGCCGTGGCCGGAGAGGACGAACCCCTCAGGAGGGACCGAGGCAGGCGGGATTGCCCGTACCTCCTGGACCATCCCGCCGGAAACCACAACTTCTATCCCCCCCGGTCGGGTCCGGAGGGGCGAGCCGAGCCGCGGGGTAAACAGGACCACCTCTTCGGATCCCCGCGGGCGGTTGACTCCTTGGATCGGGACAGTCCCCCAGGGGGTTACCGCCTCCGCCTTCCAGTTCAGGATGTCGAACACCACCTCCTCCGTCTCCGTGATCCCAAGGCACGAACGACCGGGAAGGGGCTCGCTCACCCACTCTCTCCCGATCATCACCCCCCCGAGGGGGTCTCCGTCCGGGGCAAAGTACCCACCGTTCACCGCGGCCACCGCGCCGAATCGCCGGGCGATCGACGAGGTTCGCTCCCGTCCGGCCACCCGATCTTGGGCGAGGGCCACCCGCAGCCTTCCGCTTCCCCTGGTGAGCCGGAGGACGGCCATCCACTGGGGTCCGGGGAGGGACTCGAAGTCCCGCAGGGTGGAGACGACCCACGTGGGATGGCCTTCCTCCGCGAGCTGGGCGCGCAGGGGTTCCGCCTCCCAACGGCTTCCGTACGCTCCAACCCGCACCTTGTACAGCCCGTCCAGGAGATCTACGAAAACCGGGAGCCCCCGCTTCCGGATCTCCTGGGCTAAGCGATGGGCGTTCTGCGGGGACGCGAAGGCTCCGATCTGCACCCGCCAGATGGGCGGAGTCCGGAGGGATCCCCGTTTCTCCACCGCCAGCAAAACCCCGGGCCTGAGGAAACGGTGCGTGTGCAGACGTGTACCGTTCTCCAGGGCCTGTAGGTAGCTCCAGATCAGGAGGGCCCCTTCTTTCCGGGTGACATGAGCCCGAGGCCGGAATCTCCGGGAGGAGGGGTCCGGGAGGAGAGGGGGACGGCTCAGGTAGGCCACCGCCACCGCGCCCCGGTGAAGGGGGGAGAGCCCCTCGAGGTCCTCAAACGGGAGGGGATGATCCGAGAGGGCAGCTGCCTCCCATGCGTGCCCCAGGGCCCGCACCGTCCACAGGATCGCGTCCTGCCGGGTGAGGGGAGCGTACGGTCGGAACAGTCCCCGCTCGTTGAGGATCCCGTGGGCCATGGCCGCGTGCACGAAGGGCACAAGCCCCTGGGGGACGTCCGGAAACGGCAGGGGGATCGAGGAGTCCAGGGGGAGTCCCTTGGCCCGCACCAGCCACCGCACGAACTCTCCTCGCAAGACGGGGCGGCGGTCTCCACCCGGCACAGACTCCAGAACCCCCCGCTCCACGAGGGCGGTCAGGGGGTCTGGGATCCGGGAAGCACTGAAACCTGGGAAGGCCACCGTCCCGAGGGCGAGGGCCAGCGCGAGCGCCTCTGGGGCCCGCATGAGGCTAGCGGATCTCCAGGGATTCCACCAGGATCTCAAGTTCCTCGAACAGGATGCGGAGCTCGTAGTGGCCCACGGGGACCTGGAAGAGGGCGAACTGCCCGGATTCGTCCACCGGAGCCGAGAAGGAGGCCGACAGCGAGGAGAGGATCGCCTCCCCCCGTCGGGGTCTCTCCTGACCTCCAAGGATTCCGAACACGGATCTGCAGGCCGGGTTTTGGAGATCCTGGGCCACCTCCACCGTGAGCGTGTACTCCTCCCCCGCATACGTGGTCCGGGAGGAGGAGTCGGCTCCCCGGAGGGCAAAGGCCGCAAGAAGCGGCGGGGCGGGGCGTAAGGTGAGCGCTCGGCGGGGAGCCCCGTGGACCCCTCCCCCGAGAAGGGCCTCCAGCCATCGGAGCTCCTCCTGGCAGCGGGGGCAGGTGATCAGGTGATCCTGGACCTCCGGGGCTTGGAGGAGTCCAAGCCGCCACTCCCCCAACCGCTCCGGAGGGGGACAGTGAAGGCGGTACAGCCGCCGTCGGAGGATGCCCTCTAGGGGATCCGGAGGTTGCGTGGGCTCCGTCGGGCGCTTGGGCATGCGTCCCCGCTTCATGAACGGTCCTGCTATCCGAGTTTCGAGCTCAATCCTCAGGATCCTGCGGGCCTGGCAAGGAAGTTGCTGCAATTCCGGCTACGAACCGTACGCAAACATCAGACCGCCAAATTGCTCGTTCATACCAAACAAAATTATCGATTGATTCGATGGCACAGTCGGTAAACCCGAGCAGAATGATAGAATTAACTTTAGGAGAGGACGATGGGCCGGTTGGTTTCGGAGGTTCTGCGCACGTTTGGATTGCGGGTTCACGAGGCCCGCACGTCCGCGGGCCTCTCGCAGAGGGCGCTCGCCCGGCTGCTGGGGCTCCGGAGTGCCGTGGCGGTGGGCGACTGGGAACGGCAGAAGGCCTTTCCCAAGTTCCTCACCTTCCTCCGGCTGTGCGAGGTCCTCAATCGGCCTCCCGCGTACTTCCTGGAGGGCTACACGGAGGCCCCGGCGCAGGAGGGAACGGTGGAGGCGCTGGAGCGCCTGGAGGCCAAGCTGCACCAGCGTCACCTGGAGCTCATCCACCGGCTGGAGCAGTTGCCCGCGGAGATCAGCGGGTGCATCCCTCCCGACGAAATCCTCTCCTTCCTGGAGAAGATGGACTTCGAGCGGGACGTGCTCCCGCACCTTCCCCTCGATCTCCGCGGCGCCCTCCGGGCCCGGAAGCTCCCTCCCGAGTTCGAGGAGGCCGCGTACAGCATCGCCCGCAACGCCGCTTGGCACGCCTGGGAGGTGACCCGCGAAGGGGTCCGGGAGTGGGTCCGGAAGCGAAGAAGGGGATGAAAGACGTCAGCGGCCGCGCTTCCAAAGTGACCTCGGTCGGTTCCCCGGCCTCGACCCCTCTGGATCGCTTGCCGCTGACGTCTTCCTTTTACCACAGATCCACCGTGGAGAGCAATGGGGATCGTGTGTTCGCCAGAAGAGTTCCGTCCTCTAGGGGAGGAGCAGGCGACGCGTGGCGGTGGTCACCTCTTCCACGATGGAGGGCCAACGGTTGAGAACCTCGGCCAGGGCCTGTCGGGCCCTGGTTCTCAGGGGTTCTGGGAGATCCTCCATCTCCTCCTCGTCCAGTACCTTCGGCTCGGCGCCCGGCCGGATAAGCACGTCCACCGCGAGGTCAAGCCAGGCGATGCGATCCGCCTCCAGGTGCACCTCCCCACTCAGGTTGATGTAGCACCCGATGGATTCCCCGTGCGGCGTGATCCAGTGGTAGACGTTGTAGGGGCGGTCTGCCCAGAAATGGCCGTAGGTGACCGTGCCGGATTCCAGCGGGAGGTCGTCCACCTGCCGGGGGTGCGTGATCACGTATCGGAGCACCACGTGGGCTCCCTCCCGGAGAACCAGCTCACACCGGAACACCTCCTCCCGACCGTCCGGCCGCCGCTTGATCTCCAGAAACGGGGCTCCCATGATGCCGGCCCCCGGTCTCTTCGACGTTCCGGGCGCGGACTCCTAGTACAATGGGGATACCCGGACTCATCCCCGGGCCTTCGGAGAAAGCCGGGGTTGCCGGAGATGGCGGGAGGGAGATCCATCAGTGGGAGTGTCCGATGAACATCGTCCTCACAGCCAAGAACGTGACCCTCAATGAACACCTGCGCCGATATGCGACGAGGAAGATCGAACGGCTGAGCCGGTTCTTCGACCACGTTCAGGAGGCGAAGGTGGTCCTGCGGACCGGCCGGGACAGGAACCAGGGACACGAATCCCTCGTGGAGGTCACGGTATACGGCGACGGGTTTGTGCTGCGGGGAGAGGAGGCCGCCCCGGACTTTTTCGCGGCCGTGGACCTGGTGGCCGAGAAGCTGGAACGGCAGATCCAGAAAGTGCGGGACCGTTGGATCCATAAGCGCCGTCTGGACGAGGCCCGCCGGCAGCGCCAGGAGGAGGCGGAGGCGGCCCGGGAGCGGGAGGCCGAGGGCTTGTCGGAAAGCCTCCCTCGGATCGTGCGCCGCAAGCAGCTCCCCACCAAACCCATGACGGAGGAGGAGGCCGTCATCCAGATGGAGCTGCTGGGCCACAGCTTCTTCGTGTACCGGGACGCGGGCACGGGGAGCGTTCGGGTGCTGTACCGCCGGCGGGACGGCCAGCTGGGCCTCCTCGAGGTGGAATGAGACGGATGGCGTGGGCCTGTGCGTGGGCCGTGATCCTCGCGGGATGCACGGTCCGGCCCGATCTCTCCCGCCTGCCGCCCCTGCGCCTGCGGGCGCCCGGGGAGATGCTCCGGCAGGTGGAGGCGGGCCGCACCCTCTCCGGGAGTCTTGCCACCGCCTGCGCCTCCAGCCCCGGCCGGCGGTTGGTGGGGGTGGTGGTGGACAACGATCCGCATGCGCGCCCGCAGAGCGGGCTGAGCTTTGCGTGCCTCGTCTACGAGATCCCCACGGAGGCCCGGATCCCCCGGCTCCTCGCGGTGTTCAACGGCCAGGAGCCGGCCCGGGTGGGGCCCGTGCGCAGCGTGCGGCCCGCGTTTTTGGAGATCGCCCAGGAGCTGGACGCCGTGGTGGCCCACGCGGGGCAGAGCCTTCCCGCCTTCCAGTGGATCCGTGCCCACCGCTATCCCGTGATCAACGAGTTCTGGACCCCACAGCCCTTCTGGCGCACCCGGGACCGTCGTATGCCCCACAACCTCTACGGATCCGTCCCCCGGATCCGGGAGGCCATGCGGCGCCGAGGCTACGAGCGTCCCACGGAGCCGCTGCGTCCCGCGTCCCTCTCCTACATCGACCCCCAGGGTCCTCCCGCAGGCCACATCCGGATCGGGTTTTCGGCCCCCTTCCGCGCGGAGTTCACCTATCGGGATGGCCGCTACCTGCGTGCCACGGGAGGCCGACCGCACCTGGATGCCCTTACGGGGAGACCGGCCTTCGCCCGGGCCGTGATCGTGCAGTTCGTGCCGTGGCGGGGATGGCGGTCCGGGAAGGTGGACGTCTCGGAAGTCGGAGTGGTGGGGGAGGGTCGGGCCCTGGTGTTCGCCTACGGGCAGGTGGTGGAGGGTCGCTGGCACAAGCCCTCCGAGGCCTCCCTCACGGCCTTCACGGACGCTCAGGGCCGGGGTCTCCGACTCCCATCCGGCCCCGTCTGGGTGGTCCTGGCCCCCCTCGGCACCCTCGTGACCTACGCCCCCGCGGGGCCCTGAGGGGAACCCTGGCTCGGGAGCGCCGGTTTATACTGCTGGAGGAGAGTGCGTCCATGCTGAAGACCCTGGCGAAGCTGTTCGGACGGGGGGAGGAAGCGGCGGTCCGCCGTTACCTTCCCGTGGTGCAGCGCATCAACGAGCTGGAGCCCCAGTTCGAACGCCTCTCGGACGAGGCCCTGCGGGCGAAGACGGAGGAGTTCCGGGCCCGGCTTCGGGAAGGGGAGACCCTGGACGCCCTCCTCCCGGAGGCCTTCGCCGCGGTGCGGGAAGCGAGCAAGCGCACCATCGGTCTGAGGCATTTCGACGTCCAGCTCATCGGCGGGATCGTGCTTCACGAGGGCAAGGTGGCGGAAATGAAGACCGGCGAGGGGAAGACCCTGGTGGCCACCCTGCCCGTCTACCTCAACGCCCTCCTGGGCCGGGGGGTGCACGTGGTGACGGTGAACGACTACCTGAGCCGCCGGGACGCGGGCTGGATGGGACCCATCTACCACGCCCTGGGGCTGCGGGTGGCGTCCATCGCACACGACTTCAGTGGCCTCTATGATCCAGCCTACCAGGATCCGAAGCCCCACGCGGACGACCGCCTGAACCACTTCCGGCCCATCTCCCGCCGGGAGGCTTACCTCGCGGACATCACCTACGGCACCAACAACGAGTTCGGGTTCGATTACCTCCGGGACAACATGGCCCTGCGCCCGGAGGACATCGTGCAGCGGGAGCTCTACTACGCCATCGTGGACGAGGTGGACTTCATCCTCATCGACGAGGCCCGTACCCCCCTCATCATCTCCGGACAGGTGGAGGAGTCCACCCGCAAGTACTACGAGTTCGCCCGCCTGGTCCGTCGGCTGCGGCCCGGCGA
Source organism: Armatimonadota bacterium (assembly GCA_031460175.1). Lineage (NCBI taxonomy): Bacteria > Bacillati > Candidatus Sysuimicrobiota > Candidatus Sysuimicrobiia > Candidatus Sysuimicrobiales > Candidatus Sysuimicrobiaceae > Candidatus Sysuimicrobium > Candidatus Sysuimicrobium tengchongense. The sequence goes on from JAVKGW010000009.1 coordinate 66,391, forward strand.
GGATTACACCGTGGACGAGAAGCTGAAGACCGCGACCCTGACGGAGACCGGGATTCGGCGGGTGGAACAGATGCTGGGGGTGGACAATCTCACGGACCCGGAGCACCTGGACCTCATGCACCACATCCATCAGGCCCTGCGGGCCCATGCCTGCTACAAGCGGGATGTGGACTACGTGGTGAAGGACGGGCAAGTGATCATCGTGGACGAGTTCACGGGCCGGCTCATGTTCGGCCGGCGGTATGCGGACGGACTGCACCAGGCCATCGAGGCGAAGGAGGGCGTACGGATCGAGCGGGAGACCCAGACCTTGGCCACCATCACCCTCCAGAACTACTTCCGGATGTACGAGAAGCTGGCGGGCATGACGGGAACCGCGAAGACGGAGGAGGAGGAGCTCCGGAAGATCTATGGCCTGGAGGTGGTGGTGATCCCCACCCACAAGCCCATGATCCGGGTGGACTACCCGGATCTCGTGTTCAAGACGGAGGCGGCCAAGTGGCGGGCCGTGGTCCGGGAAATCCAGGAGTGCTACCAGAAGGGCCGTCCCGTCCTGGTGGGCACCCGGTCCATCGAGAAGAGCGAGATGCTGTCCCGGATGCTCCGGCAGGAGGGGATCCCGCACCAGGTGCTCAACGCCAAGTATCACGAGAGGGAGGCAGAGATCATCGCGCAGGCCGGGCGCCTCGGGGCCGTGACCATCGCCACCAACATGGCGGGCCGCGGGGTGGACATCCTCCTGGGCGGCAATCCTCCGGATCCGGAGGAGGCGGAGAAGGTCCGGCAGCTGGGTGGGCTGCACGTGATCGGGACGGAGCGGCACGAGGCCCGGCGCATCGACAACCAGCTGCGGGGCCGCTCCGGCCGCCAGGGTGATCCCGGCAGCAGCCGCTTCTACGTCTCCGCGGAGGATGAGCTGCTGCGCCTCTTCGGGGGGGAGCGCATCGCGGCCGTCATGGACCGGTTCCGCATCGACGAGGACACGCCCATCGAGAGTCCGCTGCTCACCCGGCAGATCGAGGCCGCGCAGAAGCGGGTGGAGCAGTACCACTTCGACATCCGCAAGCACCTCCTGGAGTACGACGATGTCATGAACGTCCAGCGGCAGACCATTTACCGGGAACGCCGCAAGGTGCTCTTCGGCGAGAACCTCCGGGAGAACGTGCTGGACATGATGGAGCGGGTGGTGGGGGAGGTGGTGGAGGCCTACTGCCCCGCCTCCCTCCCGCGGGAGGAGTGGGATCTGGAGGGAATGCTCCAGGAGCTCGCGCAGCTCGCGCCCGTGCCGGAGGTGCTGGCCATTTCCCCCCAGGACCTCGTGGGCCGGCCCCCGGAGGAGATCCGGCAGATCCTCACCGCGGCCGTGCTGCGGGCCTACGAGGCCAAGGAGGAGGCGGTGGGACCGGAGGTGATGCGGGAGGTGGAGCGGGTGGTGCTCCTCTCCCACATCGACCGCAAGTGGATCGACCACCTGTACGCCATGGACGAGCTGCGGGAGGGGATCGGCCTAAGGGCCTACGGGCAGGTGAGCCCGCTGGTGGAGTACCAGCGGGAGGCATACGAAATGTTCCAGCAGATGCTGCGGGCCATCCAGGTGGACACCGTCCGGGACCTCCTCCGGGTTCGGGTGGAGCGGGAAATCCCCCGTGCCCTCCGGCCCGTGGCCCGGGTCACCGGTCAGGCGGGCCCGGACGCGGATCGCGTCCTGGGAGCCCTGGCGACCTCCCCGGACAGCCCCGCCGCCTCTCCCAAGCCCCAGCCCGTGGTGGTGGGCGCCAAGGTGGGCCGCAACGACCCCTGCCCCTGCGGCAGCGGCAGGAAGTACAAGAAGTGCTGCGGCCGGGAATCCTGACCCCCTCGCCCCGGTTTTCGGTTTTGCGGTGATCCCGCAACGGATACCATGGTCGTGAAGAGGTGAGAAGGGATGACGTATGCCACCGTGGACGAGCTGCGGGCCCGGGTCGGTGAGGACCTGGCGCGACTCCGGGAAATCGGAGGGCACCTTTGACCTGGATCGCATCCGGCGCCGCATCCAGGAACTGGAGGAGGCGGGTGCCCGGCCCGAGGTGTGGTCGGATCCGGTCCGGGCCCGGGAGGTGGGTCGGGAGCTGGGGCGCCTCCGCTCGCAGCTCGTGGCCTTCGAGACCCTGGAGCGAGGCCTGGAGGACCTGGAGGAGTTGCTGACCCGAGGCCCGGAGGACCCGGAGGAGCTCGACCTCCTGCGGGAGGAGGCGGAGGCCCTGCACGCCCGCCTGGAGCGTCTGGAGATCGAGACCCTGCTCTCGGGTGAACACGACCCGTCCAACGCCATCCTCTCGGTCCATGCGGGCGCGGGCGGTACGGATTCCCAGGACTGGGCGGAGATGCTCCTGCGGATGTACCTGCGGTGGGCTGCCTCCAAGGGCTACGACTCCCAGGTGGTGGACCTCTCTCCCGGCGAGGAGGCGGGGATCAAGAGCGCCACGGTGATGGTGCGGGGGCCGTATGCCTACGGATACCTGAAGGCGGAGCGGGGGACGCATCGCCTTGTGCGCATCTCGCCCTTCGATGCCGCCCACCGGCGCCACACCTCCTTCGCCCTGGTGGAGGTGCTGCCGGAAGTGGAGCCCATCGAGGTGGACATCCGACCGGAGGAACTCCGGGTGGAGACCTTCCGGGCGCGGGGGGCGGGAGGCCAGAACGTGAACAAGGTGGAGACCGCGGTCCGCATCACGCACCTGCCCACGGGGATCGTGGTGCAGTGCCAGAACGAGCGCAGCCAGCACGCCAACCGGGAGACGGCCCTGCGCCTCTTGGCCGCCCGTCTGTACGAGCACTACCGGCGGGAGCAGGAAAAGAAACTGCAGCAGCTGCGGGGAGAGTACCGGGAGGCCTCCTGGGGGAACCAGATCCGGTCGTACGTGCTGCACCCCTACACCCTGGTGAAGGATCACCGCACGGGCATGGAGACGGGGAACGTGCAGGCGGTGCTCGAGGGCGAGCTGGACCCCTTCATCTACGCGTACCTCCGGGCTCAGGCGGCCGCGAACCGGGTGCGGGCGGGAGGGTAGCGGGTGCGGGTGCTCGCGCTCCTGACCCTGCTCGGGATCCTAGCCTCCCTAGCGGTGGCCTGGGAGCGTCACGGGGTGGAGGCCTCCTACCGCACCGTGGAAGTGGTGGCGGACTCCGAGAGCTGGCAGCTTCTGGCCCGACGGGAGGGCGTGGAGGAAGTCGAGCTCTGGCGGGCCCTGCGGGAGGCCGGGGTGACCAGCGTGGCGGTATACGAGCAGACGCTGAGGCGCCTGCAGGATGCGGGGCGCATCGCGGTCCTGGACGGCCCGGAGCTGCGTGCGCAGGCACGGAGCGGGCGCCTCCCATCTGCCCTGGTCCCCCTGACCCGCCGGCCGGACGTCCTGCGGGCCGTGTACGCCCTGCCCCTCGATCCGGAAGCGGCCGCCCTGGTGGTGCAGGGCTTCCGGAACGCCCTGGGGGACCACCGGGTCCGTGCCGTGCTCCGGGATCCCCCCGTGTACGAGGTCCTCGGGTGGCGCAAGGACCTGGAGGAGATCGGGCTTGGGTTTTCGCCCGCGGAGGTCCGGCGCTGGGAGCAGAGGGGGTTTCGGGTGGTCCTCCGCCCCCGGAACGTGCGGACCCTGGACGCGGAACGCCTGCGAGAAAGGGTCCGGGCGTACGGGAGAGTGGGGCGCGGTCTCACCTTCATCTTCGAGGGCGTAGAGGTCCTGGGATACGAACGCCTGATCCCGCAGGCCGCGGAGGCGCTCCGGGAGATGGGGGGAATCTACGGCCGGGTGGAGGTCCTCGCCGCGGCCCGCCGGATGCGGGGGGAACAGGCCCTGGCAACCCGCATGAGGCCCCGGGTGGTCCGGGTGTTCAGCATCGGGCAGGATGAGCTCGACCGCATGGATCCGGAGACGGCCCGGGATCGGTTCCGGCGCGCGGTCCGGGAGCGCAACCTCCGGATCCTCTACGTCCGGCCCTTCCATTCGGTCCCCGGAGGGGTGGATCCCGTGGCGTACAACCTCCGCTACGTCCGCGAGGTCGTCGCGGACCTGCGGGCCGCCGGTTTCCGGCTCGGTCCTGCACCCCCTCTCCCCGTGCCGCGGCTTCCGCGCTTCCTCCTGTACGGATCGGTCCTGGGAGCCCTCAGCGCGGGCATCCTGTTCGTAGGGGCCCTGACCCGCAACGCCCTTTCCCCCATTCCGGCGGTGGTCCTGGCAGGCGTGGGAGGGGTGGTCCTGCTGGGGCTGGGCCAGATCTCCGAGGTGTGGATGCGGAAACTGGTGTCCTTGCTCGGGGCGGTGGTCATCCCGCCCCTCGCGGTCCACGCGGGCATCCCCCGGGGCGCGTCCCGGACGCTTGGCGGGGGCCGCGTGCTGTTGGAAGCCGGGGCCCGGCTGTGGCTCATCTCCCTGGGATCCACCGCGGGAGGATTTCTGGTGGCCGCGCTGCTCACGGACTGGCCCTTCCTAATGGCGTTCGAGGTCTTCTTCGGGGTGAAGATCGCCGCCATCCTCCCCCTGATCCTGGTCCTGCTGCTGGAACTCGCGGAGCACAAGGCCCCCTCGGGGGATCCTCCGTGGCAGAGGCTGTGGCGGGCCCTGGACCGGCCCCTCTCCCTCCGAACGGCTTTGGCCCTGGTGGTGCTGGGAAGCGCGGGCCTGCTGTTGCTGCTGCGCACCGGCAACGTGAGCCTGCCCATGCTGAGCCTGGAAGAGCGGTTGCGAACCGCGCTGGAGGAGACCCTGGTGGCCCGGCCCCGCACGAAGGAGTACTTGGTGGGCCACCCCGCGCTGCTCCTGGGCATCGCTGCGTATCTCGTGGGCGCGCCACGGTGGGGCCTGCCCCTGGTCGTCGCGGGAACCATCGGGCAGGCGGGACTCGTGAACTCCTTCGCCCACCTCCACACCCCGGTCCTCTACACCGTGTGGCGCACCGCCAACGGCCTCGTGCTGGGGACCCTGGTCGGCACGGTGGCGTGGACGGTAGGGTGGATCCTCCTCAGGACCCAGGGGCTTCTCCCGGCTCCCGGGCACCCCACGGTTCCGCGGGCCGCGATCCGCGAAGAGATCTCCCCCTAGCCCATGCGGGCGGTGGTCCTGGGCTACTACGGCTTCGGCAACGTGGGAGATGAGGCGGTGCTGTGGGCCATGCGCCAGCACCTGCAGGAGGTCCTTCCAGGCCTCCGTCTCTGTGTGCTCTCCGCGGATCCCGAGGCCACGGCCGCCCTGCACGGCACGGAGAGCGTCTCGCGCACGGATCTCAAAAGGGTGCGGCGGGCCATGCGGGAGAGTACGGTGATCCTGAGCGGCGGGGGCAGCCTCTTCCAGGACGCCACCAGCTGGCGGAGTCCGCTCTACTACGGGTGGTTGCACGAGCTCGCCGCCCGAGAGCGCCGGCCTCTGGTGGTGTATGCACAGGGTGTAGGGCCTCTCCGGCGGAGCCTCAGCCGGTGGGTGACCCGGCGGGCCATGCAGCACGCCGCGCGCCTCACGGTGCGGGACGCCCTCTCCGCCCGGCTCCTGGCGGGGCTCGGCGTGCGGGCCCCCGTCGAGGTGGTGTGCGACCCCGTGCTCGGATTGCCCTTCCCCGAACCCATAGACCGTTCCCCGTGGGTCGGCGTCTCCCTCCGCCCCTGGCCGGGGATGTCCCTGGACCCCGTCCTGGAGACCACCGGAAGGATTCGGGAGCAGATCGGAGTCCCGGTCCGGGTGGTGTGCTTCCACGAGACCCGGGATCGGGAGGTGAACGAGGCGGTGGCCCACCGGGTGCGGGCGGAGGAGCTCGTGGTGGTCCGGACGCCCCAGGAGGCCTGGCGGGCGTTCTGCGGCGCGGGCCTCGTGGTGGCCATGCGGCTTCATGCTCTCCTCTTCGCGGCTCTGGCGGGTGCCGTCCCCGTGGGCATCGCGTACGATCCGAAGGTCCAGGCCCTCGCGGACTACCTTCCCGGCGTGGAGGTGGTTTCCTTGGAGGACCTCCGCCGCGGCGCTCTGCAGGCGGCCGTGGAACGCGCGTGGGCGGCTCGGGAGTCCAAGGTGAGGCAATTGCGGAGGGCCATTTCTTCGCTCTCGGACCGGGCGCGGGCACCGGCCCGGACGGTCGCTGCCCTGGTGGGCGGCGTGCCCTCGTAGGGACGGATGGACGGGCGGGTTTGGATCCTCGGGGTTCCCTTCGATCCCGTGGATCTGAGGGGCGCGGTGGAGGCGTGCGTCCGCATGGTGGCGGATGGACGTCCACACCTGGCGGTCACCGCCAATCCCGAGGCGGTGGTCCGGGCTCAGGACGATCCGGAGTTTGCGGAGGTGCTCCGGCGGGCGGACCTGGTGGTCGCCGACGGGATCGGTGTGGTCTGGGCGTCCCGACGGCTGGGGCGTCCGCTTCCGGTGCGGGTCCCCGGCATCGAGCTCATGGAGGCCCTGTGTGCCCGTGCGGCGCACGAGGGGCTGCGGGTGTTCCTCCTGGGCGGCTCGGAGGGGGTGGCGGAGCAGGCGGCCCAAACCCTGATGCGGCGCCACCCAGGCCTATGCATCGCGGGCACCCACCACGGGTACTTCACGGAGGACGAACCGGTGGTGGATCGGATCGCGGGCGCCCGCGCGGACCTGCTGTTCGCGGGGATGGGGATGCCCCGACAGGAGAAGTGGTTGAGCCGCCATCTCTCGGACCTGGGGGTGAGGCTGGCCATGGGGGTAGGCGGGAGCCTGGATGTGCTCGCGGGCCGGGTCCGGCGGGCACCGGGCTTCGTGCAGCGGGTGCACCTGGAGTGGCTGTACCGGCTCCTGCGGGAGCCCCGCCGGTGGCGCCGCCAGCTCGCCCTGGTGCGCTTCGTCTGGGCGGTCCTCCGGACGGGAGAGGAGAAGATCGGGGGAGGGCGGAATACAAACACGCGACATGGCGCACGGGGGTGAACCGGTGCCGGAGGTACTGAAGGTCTCTGCGGAATCGAACCCGAAGGCGGTGGCCGGCGCCATCGCGGCGATCCTGCGGGAGCACGGATCCGTGGAACTGCAGGCGATCGGAGCCGGTGCCGTGAACCAGGCGGTGAAGGCCATCGCGATCGCACGGGGGTTCGTGGCCCCCAACGGCCTGGAGATCGTGGTGGTCCCCGCCTTCACCAAGGTCCTCATCAACGGGGAGGAGCGAACCGCCATCCGGTTCCTGGTGGAGGCAAGACGGGCGGGACGGGGGACTGCCCCTCCCGCGGATCGCGCGTAGAGCCGCCGCGGCGTGGTAGGATCGGTAGGGATGGACTACGGGCCCCTGAAGGTCTTCTCGGGAACCGCGAACCCCGGTCTTGCCCAGGAGATCGTGGACTATCTGGAGATCCCCCTCGGCAGGGTCTACATCCGGCGGTTCGCGGACGGGGAGATCTATGTGCGGTACGAGGAGAACGCCCGCGGGGTCGATGCCTTCGTGGTCCAGCCCCTGTGCCATCCGGTGAACGAGAACCTGGTGGAGCTTTTGATCATGATCGATGCCCTCCGCCGGGCCAGTGCGGGCCGGATCACCGCGGTGATCCCGTATTACGCGTACGCACGTCAGGACCGGAAGTCTGCTCCCCGGGAGCCCATCTCCGCGCGCCTGGTGGCGGATCTCCTCACGGTGGCGGGGATCCATCGGGTACTCACCATGGACCTGGACGCGGACCAGATCGAGGGCTTCTTCACCGTGCCCGTGGACCACCTGCGGGCCCTGCCCCTCTTCGCGGAGGCCCTCCGGCAGCGGCAGATCCCGGATGGCGTGGTGGTGGCACCGGATGACGGAGCGGTGAAGCAGGCCAAGCGCCTCGCGGATCGTCTGGGCCTGCCCCTGGCGGTGGTCTTCCAGCGCAGGGCCGAGGGCGGCAAGACCCCGGTCCAGCTGGTGGGGGAGGTCGAAGGACGCACCCCCATCCTCATCGACCGGATGGTCGCCACCGCGGAGACGGTGGAGGTGGCGGTGGAGGCCCTGCTACGGGCGGGAGCGCGGCCGGAGGTGTACGTGTGCGCCACGCATCCCGTCCTGACCCCGGGAGCCCTTGACCGGCTCGCCCGTCCGGAGATCCGCGAGCTCCTGGTGACGAACACCATCCCGGTAAGCGAGGAGAGACGGCTGCCGAACGTCACGGTGCTCTCCGCGGCGCCCCTGCTGGCGGAGGCCATCCGCCGCATCCACGCCGATCAGTCCGTGAGCGCCCTGTTCACGTAATCTGGCTTGTCCCGGGAGGAGGAGGATGCCTGTTCGGACGCGGTACGCGCCGAGCCCCACGGGGTTCCTGCACGTGGGCGGGGCCTGGAACGCCTTCTTCAACTGGCTGTTCGCCCGCCACCACGGAGGCGTCTTCGTGCTCCGCATCGAGGACACGGACCGCTCCCGGTCCACGGTGGAATACGAGCAGGCCATCTGCGAGGACCTGCGGTGGCTGGGGATTGACTGGGACGAAGGCCCGGACGTGGGAGGTCCCTACGGCCCCTACCGGCAGACGGAACGGGGAGAGATCTACGCCCGCTATGTGGAGGAGTTCTTGCGCCGGCAGGTCGCCTACCCGTGCTACTGCACTCCCGAGGAGCTATTGGCGGAGCGACGGCGGGCGGAGGCGGAGCACCGGCCTCCCCGGTACTCCGGTCGGTGCAGGCACCTGGATGACGGAGAGCGCGCGAGGTTGCAGGCGGAGGGCCGGCGGCCGGCGCTGCGGTTTCACGTGGAGCGGTTCCGGGATCCCGCCCTCAAGGACAGGGAGTGGCTGCAGGAACGGGAAGGGCGTCGGGTGGTGGTGGTCCAGGACCTCATCCGGGGGGAGGTGGTCTTCGACCTCGCGGAGATCGACGACTTCATCATCGTGCGCTCCGACGGTACGCCTCTCTATAACTTCGCGAACGTGGTGGACGACCACACCATGGGCATCACCCACGTCCTGCGGGGCGTAGAGCACTTGGTGAACACCCCCCGCCAGCTCCTCATGTACCATGCCCTGGGCTGGGAGCCCCCCGCCTTCGCCCACCTCCCGGTCCTCCTGGGACCGGACCGGAAGAAGCTCAGCAAGCGGCACGGGGACACCGCCCTCCGGGAGTACCGGGACGAGCTCTTCCTGCCCGAGGCCTTACGGAATTTCTTCGCGCTGCTGGCCTGGTACCCGGAGGACGGCCGGGAGCTCTTCCACACGGAGGAGCTCATCGAGCGCTTCGACATCCGGGAGCTCAAGGGCGCAAGCCCCGTATTCGACCGTCAGAAGCTCGTCTGGATGAACGGGGAGTACTTGCGCCAGCTGCGGGAATCCAACCCCGATCGGCTCGTCGACCTGGTCAGCGCCTACCTGGTCCGCCAGGGGCTGCTGACGGAGCCGGTGGGGGAGGCGGAACGGGCCCTGGTGCGACGGGTGATCGGAATCCTGGGCGACCGGCTGAAAGTGGGGTCCGACCTGCTCGCCTACGCGGACTTCTTCTTCCTGGATCGGCCCCGCTATGATCCCCAGGCGGTGGCCAAGCATCTCGTGGGCGCTTCCGAGCTCCTGGCGGAGGTGCGGGCGGCCCTGGAGCCCCTAGAGCCCTTTACCGCGGATCGCATCGAGCAGGCCCTCCGGGCACTTGCGGAGGCCTCGGGACTTGGGATGCGGGCGGTGGTGCACCCCGTGCGGGTGGCCCTCACCGGGCGGACGGTGGGGCCCGGGCTGTTTGAGCTCATGGAGGTCCTGGGAAAGGAGCGGGTGCTGCGGCGGCTGGAAGAGGCCCGGTCCCTCGCGGGAACGGCGTAGCGGGCCGGAGGCGTTTGACAGCGCAGGCGGAGTTCGGGAATAATGGTGGGCGGCCGGTGGGGGATCGTCTAACGGTAGGACAACGGGCTCTGGACCCGTTAGTGGAGGTTCGAATCCTCCTCCCCCAGCCAGGGTCAGCGGTGGGTGGCCCCATCGTCTAGAGGCCTAGGATACCGCCCTCTCAAGGCGGAGACGGGGATTCGAATTCCCCTGGGGCCACCAACTCAAACCCGCACGGTGTCTGGGTTTCGGCCTATCCCCCCACCCCCGGGGTACCCTCGGAAGAGGGGAGTTGCCGCCAAACTGCCGCCAGGCCGCAGGAGCGGAGGATCCGGTCCAGGCGGTCCAGCGCCTCCTGCTGGGCGGCCCGGATGGTGTGGGCGTAGGTGTTGAGGGTCACGGTGGGGGTGGAGTGCCCCAGGACCGTGGAGACCGTCTTCACGTCCACCCCGCCCTTGAGGAGGGTGGTCCCCACGTGGTGGCGGAGGTCGTGGAAGCGGACCTTGATCCCTGCCCCCCGCATGGCGCGTTCGAAGGCGTGGGTGAAGGCCTGCGGGGACCAGGGCCTGCCGGTGGGGTCCGGGAACACGAGGTCGTTGTCCTCCCAGTCTGGACCGGCCCGGAGGCGCTCTGAGGCCTGGTGTCTGCGGTGGGCCCGGAGCACCTCCGCCGCCAGGGAGGGGAGGGGGAGCATCCGCCTGGCCTTCGCCGACTTCAGGTCCTTCATCCGGATCCCGGCCCGGGTCTGCTCCAGGGCCCTGGTGATGGAGATCGTCCCGGAGTCCAGGTCCACGTCGCTCCACTTCAGGGCCAGGACTTCCCCTCTCCGGAGGCCCAGGATGGCCGCGAGGGCGGTGGGCGCGAAAAGCCGCGTGTCCTTTGTCGCCTCCAGGATCCTCCGGACCTCCTCCGGGTCGGGAGGACAGATCTCGGGTATCTCGACCCGAGGCGGAGTCACTCCGTCGCAGGGGTTGGTGCCGAGCAGACCCCACCTGCGGGCCAGGTTGAAGGCTCGGTGGAGGACCACGTGCACCTTGCGGACAGTGGCCGCAGAAAGACCGCCTTCACCGCGCCTCCGGCCGGAACTCATCAGTTGGGTGTACAGGTCCTGGATGTGCAGGGGGCGGAGCCGGTGGAGGGGGACCGACCCGATCCGGGGCACGATGTAGTCCCGGATGATCTCCCGGTAGCGCTCCCCGGTCCGTGGGGAGACGGACGAGGCCACGTAGTCCCGCAGGAACTTCTCCAAAAACTCCTTTACGGTGATCCGGGCCGGGTCTACGTAGCCCCCGGTGTGGACCTCGTGCAGGAGTTTTGCGAGTTCCCGCTCGGCGGTCTTCCGGTCGCCCCGAACGGTACGGGTCACCCGGACATACCGGTTGCGGGCCGGATCCCACCCGCACCGCACCGAGATCTCCCACGAACTCCGACCCCGACGACGGATGTAGCCCGGCATCCTATACCTCCTCTTCCCGAAGGCGCCTGGCTTGTTTCCTGGCCTCGCGCCTCTGCTCATTCACCTTGTCCTTTCTCAAGGACCACTGGTAACGCCAGTAGCACCGGCGGCTGCAGAACCGCTTTCGGGTCAGCCCGACGAAGTGCTGACCGCAGACCAGGCAGCGGCCCTCCGCCTTCTTACGGGCCGCGGCGAGAAGTCGTGCGCTCTCCCTGAGGTCCACCGGCTCTAACCTATCACCCCCTTGAGGCACTTATCAAGCGCTCATAATGTGCAGAGAGCGGAGGGGTACGAGTTCGTGGCATCTGGGGAAACCGGTGGGTTCTGCTGCGTTCCTGGCTGGGACTCCCGGATTTTTGTCCGCGCGTGCGTGCCGCTGCGGGGGCGGTTCCGCAGGCCGCGCGGAAGATTTTGCCGGGTCTACCCCAGCGCACCGCAAGGCCGCGCCCTCGCTCCACCGCAGCTCACCACCCAGCGGCCGGACGTGCGGACGCGCTCGTTCACAGCGTCCTTCCCCGATGCCGCGGGCGGAGCCTCCTCCGCTCCGCCAGGCCCCCCGCCGCCCGCTCCAGTTCCGCCAGGTCCGCTTCGCCCAACTCGTACCGCGCGATCCGGCGAAGCAGCCGCACCGCCGCAGGGTGCCGCTTCACGTACTCCTCGGTCTCCCGTGGGCGAGCCGCCCCGGGGCAGCTGCGCCGAGCGGTTCATCCGCACGCTCAAGGAGCAGTGCATCTGGTCGCGCGCGTGGGAGACGATCGAGGAGCTGCGCGAAGGCGTCCGAGCCTTCGTCGAGCTCTCCAACACCCGCTGGCTCATCGAACGACACGGACACCGCACCCCACGCGAGGCCTACCTGGCAGCGACGGCGAAGGCTGCGGCATAATGAACAAGGTCGAGACGTGTCCAAGGAACCGGGGCCGCTGAAGGGGCTCTTTAGCCGGAGCGGGAGCGCTGCACGACCCTGCTGTCGGCATCTACCAGTACGATCGTGGTAGGGGGTGACTCGCCGTGGCCGGGAAGGGTGCAGGGATCACGATCAGGCTGACTGGCCCCGCGGTGGCGCAGGGTCGGATCCCCGTCGATGACCTGGTTCTCCTGGCGCGCCAAGTCCAGGCGGCGGTCGAACGCATCGCCCTTGTCCTTCGCGGCGAGAGCGGCATGAAGCCGGGCCGGCGGCCGGCGGAGGTTGAGAGGCTCACAAGGTTGGAGGTCGTCGGCCTCGGACGGGGCAGCGTGGTGTTGCAGCTCGACCTCGCCCGGGACCAGCAGGCCCTTGAGGGCCTGGATTTGGGCGAAGAGGCAACCAAGGCGTGGGTGGAAGGGCTCGACACGCTCCAGGCGAAGGGGCTGGTTCCACCGGGATGGGATACCGGCGCGCTCCTCGCCTGGCGTGAGACGGCCGCGCTGTACCGACGCGGTGTGGAGAGCATCGAGGTCGTCGCTTCTCTGACCAACTACCGTCGGTCCACGCGTGTCGGACCCGATCTGGGGGACCGAATCGTTCGGCTGATTTCGCGACCGTCGACGAACTCGCGGGTGGTGGAGGGCCGGCTGCTGATGGCGGACTTCAAAGAGACCGCAGCCCGCTGCCGCATCCATCCTCCCATGGGGCCTCCTGTCGAGTGCACCTTCGATGAGGGGCACAGGCAAGCGGTGCTTGATGCGCTGACGAAGCACGTGCGAGTCACCGGCGAGGCCGAGATCGATCCTGAAACCTCTCGGATCAAGCGATTGTCGCTCGCCGACATCGAGATCCTCGACTCCAGCGACGGGGGGGCGTCTCGTTCCCATTCTGGGAGCCCCTGTCGGTGGACGAGCTGGCTGAGGTTCAGGGCGTCGCGCCTGTCGAGAGTCTGGAGAGCCTGCGCGCCGACTTCTGGCCGGACGATCTCTCCGTCGATGACTTCCTGTCGTTGATCCGCCCGGGCTCCACCAGGCGCGAGACGGGCGGATGAGACTTGACGGGGACGGTCCTCCTCGACACCGATGTCTTCTCGTATCTCGCGAAGGGCGAGCCCTCATCTCGAAGGGCGGCGGCTCTGCCTGTCATTCGCCACCGTCGCCGAGATATACAAGGGCTTCTACAAGCACCGCTTGGCAGAGGCTCGCATGGCGAAGGTGGAGGAGCACCTGAAGAATTTCGTCGTCATCCCCTACGACTTCGAGCTTTCTCGCGTGTGTGGCCGGATCATGGCCGACCGCGAATCCTCCGGACACCGGATGGAGGAGTTCGACGCTTGGATCGCGGCGACTGCCGTCAGGCACGGCATGCCCCTGGTCACGAACAACCGGCGGCACTTCGAAGGTATCGAAGGCCTCGCCCTCGTCTCGTAGATGACCCTCTCCGCGCCTTCCGCCGTTCGGCACGTGACCGAGCAGCACCAGCGGTTCCTGCGCAGGTCGTTCCGTTTCCTCGACCCCACCTGGGTGAGAAAGCCGCCGGGCTGTCCCGCCAGGCCCCACCCGGCAGGGGCGCACCTGCATGGGGGCGGGTCCCGCGCTGGTTGGGGGGAGCCTGCCGGGACCCCAGGGGGGCCTGGGGCTTCTGGACGGGACAGCTTTCCCGGTCAGAGCGGGGCCAGGCGTGAACGTCTTCGGTCTTACGGGACCGTCTTGTCAAGGAATTCCGGTCGTGGTGAACGGCCCCGTGGCCTGCGGGGACGGCCGCCACCTGGCCGCGGGGTCAGGCCGCGTGCTGCGCTACGAGCGGGACTGATCTCGTTCGTGTCGGTGGCGTCCGCTACGCTACAGCTCCTTCCCCACGTTCGGTCATCGTGGGGAGGTGTCATGGCAGAGCCGGATCCCCGACCGCTGGGGTTCTTTCCCGGATCGCCCGTCCCGCGCCTGTACGACCGCGTCGTGGCGGTGATGCGAACGCGCCGATACAGCCGCCGGACGGAGAAAGCGTACGCGTACTGGATCGGACGCTTCATCCGGTTCCGCGGCGGCGTCCACCCGCGCCTGCTGTCGGTGGAGGACGTCAGCGCGTTCCTGACGCACCTGGCGGTGGAGGAGCGGGTGGCGGAGTCCACCCAGAACCAGGCGCTGGCCGCGCTGCTGTTCCTCTACGACAAGGTGCTGAGCCAGCCGCTCCACCGGATCGAGGCAGTGGTGCGGGCGCAGAAGCCGAAGCGGCTGCCGGTGGTGCTGTCGCGCGAGGAGGTGGCGGTGGTGCTGCCGCTGGTGGGCGGCGTCCCCGGCCTGGTCAGCGCCCTCCTGTACGGCTCGGGAGCTCGAGTGGAGGAGGGGCTGTCGGTCCGGGTCAAGGACCTGGACTTCGACCGCGGCGAGCTGGTGATCCGCGACGGTAAAGGGATGAAGGACCGGGTGACGATGCTTCCGCAGTGCTTGCACGAGCCGCTGCGGGCGCACCTGCGCGTGGTGCGGAAGCAGCAGGTGGCCGACCTGGGGATGGGGTTGGGACGGGTGCCGCTCCCGGACGCTCTGGCGCGGAAGTACCCGAACGCGGACCGGGCGTGGGGCTGGCAGTGGGTCTTCCCGGCCTCGCGGCACTACACGGATCGTGTGACGGGGATCCGCCACCGGCATCATCTGCACGCCTCGGTCGTGGAGAAGGCGGTCCGGCAGGCTGCCCTGCGGGCGGGGATCGCCAAGCACGTGACGCCGCACACCTTCCGCCACTCGTTCGCCACCCATCTTCTGGAGGACGGCTACGACATCCGGACCGTCCAGGAGCTGCTGAGCCACCGCGACGTGCGCACCACGATGATCTACACGCATGTCCTGAACCGCGGCGTCCGCGGCGTCCGCAGCCCGCTGGACGGCCTGGGACTGGGGCCGGATGGAAGCCGGCGCCGGACCGGGATTATCCGGCCCGCCCGGCAGGATAAGCCCCTGGTTGACAAGGGTTGACCGCCGGAGTACCCTGGCACTTGGCTCGCGAGAGCAGCGGAGGGGGAAGGCGGTGCGGCTTATCCGGACCACGAGGCGGGTTATCCCGGTCTGGATAAACAGGAGTTAGGCAGAATCAGGAGATGAGGAAATGAAGAAGAAGAAAATACAAAAAATTGTCAGAGAAGCCTATGGCAAGATTGCCCAAGGACAAGAAGGTTGTGGGTGCGGGACTTGCGGTCGAGATACCCAAGAATTCGCTAGGTCTATTGGTTACTCCGAAGAAGATTTAAGGGCTATTCCAAACGAGGCTAACTTGGCTCTTAGTTGTGGGAATCCAACAGCCCTAGCCAGCCTCAAGGAGGGTGAGATCGTACTTGACCTTGGCTCAGGCGCGGGATTTGATTGTTTTTTGGCCGCAAGCAAAGTTGGTGCAGGTGGCAAAGTTATTGGAGTGGATATGACACCTGAAATGGTTGAAAAAGCAAGACGCAATGCGAAAAAGAATGGTGTTACAAATGTTGAATTTCGACTTGGTGAGATTGAAAGTCTACCTGTGGCAGACAACTCGGTTGATGTGGTCATAAGTAACTGTGTTATCAACCTATCGGCCGATAAGCCAAGAGTCTTCCAAGAAGT
>JAVKGW010000010.1 GCA_031460175.1 Armatimonadota bacterium
ACCGCTGCAGCGTCGCAATGTCCCGCTCATTCACCGCAATCCGCCCCGTGGCCGCACTCAGATCCCGACGCACCGCATCCAGATCCGCCCGCCGAACCTCCGGCGGAGGCGGGGTCGGAATCGCCTCGATCCGCGCAATGATCCGAGCTACCACCATCGCCATCTCGTACCGCGTCAGAGGTTGATTCCCCTTGAACGTCCCGTCCGGATACCCCTCAATCAGACCCTTCGCCGCCAACTCCGCAATCGCGTCGTACGCCCAGTGGTTCGTCGGTACGTCCGCAAAGGGCTGGGCCCAAAGCGCACCTCCCCCGACCCCGGTGAGGAGGAGCCCCACCAGCGCCGCGACCCAGCAGATGCACCTGAGGAAACGGGCACGCATCGCCGATCCTCCTTCGTTGTTGGAGTCTTCACGAGCCCAGAAAACGGGGCGCGCCCCAGCACCGCGCGGCGCCGGGGCGCGCCCACTTCCTCAACTCCGCCGGGCTACCAGCTGGTGGAGATGTACGCGCCGTAGGTCTGGAACGTATTCGTCCCCGCAATTTGGGTATTCGCGTAGTACAGCATGAGGGGCGTCCGCGGCGCGATCTCCCAGCGGGCCCCAGCGAACCAGAGGTTCCAGCTCTGGCTCGTGCTCTTGATGCTGCCGAACTCGCCCGCGACCCACACGCCTACATTTTCGAAGAGCGTGAGATCAAGTCGGGCGCCGAAGGTGTTGAGGTCATCCCGGTTGCCGATGGTCACGAAGGGCCATCCGTACGCGGTGAAGTTCCCAGGAGTAAGCCCAGGAGCGGGAGCCGGGAGACGGTTGAAATCGTAGTTCTTGTACCACACAGTGATCACGGGGCTGAACGTCTCGATTCCAGCCATCTGGGCCAGGTTCAACGTGAGATCCGCATAGAGGTAGTTCCCCTGCTGCGCCAGGGTGGTATTGTCGTAGAATGCATACTCGGCCCGTAGTCTCAAGCCGGGAGCGAGGGATGCCACCAGATCCGCACTGTAGCCCTGGCCCTGCTGGGTTGTCCCTAAGACGTTCCGGTCCCACCGACCGTTCACGCCCAGAGTCCAGCCCGGCAGGAAATCGAAGGACAGGCGGCCTCCGTACACGGTGGGACCGAAGGCGTTGGTGGGGTCCGCAAACTGGGTGAGGGCCAGGAAGCGGAAGGGGCCAAGACTCCCCGTCAGGCTCACGCCGGTACGGTGTGCAGCATCGTAGCTAGGCTCACTCAGGAGGAGCCCCACCACTCCGCCGAGGGTCAACCGATCCCGGCCGGCCCGGAGGGTAAGGCCTTCCCATCCGAGCAGGTTCCGAACCTCGAGATAGCCCAGATCGAAGTCTAAGACGAACTGATTCCCGGTGTTGGAGAACCACCGGGGCCGGATGAACACACTCACGTCCGGGGCCACGGTGCCCGTGAACTGCAGGCGGAACCGCGGCCAGATGGGGATGGAGTTGGTGCCCGCAAGCTGGTTCACCACGTACCACGCGTCAAACAGCCCCGTCACCCGGGTGTTGTCCAGGCGGGCCCGCAGGGCCTGCAACTCCTCCTCCAGCGCCGTCACCCGCACCCCCAACGCCTGCAACTCCGCCCGAAACTCGTTCACCAACCGCTGCAGCGTCGCAATGTCCCGCTCATTCACCGCAATCCGCCCCGTGGCCGCACTCAGATCCCGACGCACCGCATCCAGATCCGCCCGCCGAACCTCCGGCGGAGGCGGGGTCGGAATCGCCTCAATCCGCGCAATGATCCGAGCTACCACCATCGCCATCTCGTACCGCGTCAGAGGTTGATTCCCCTTGAACGTCCCGTCCGGATACCCCTCAATCAGACCCTTCGCCGCCAACTCCGCAATCGCGTCGTACGCCCAGTGGTTCGTCGGTACGTCCGCAAAGGGCTGGCTGAAGCCAGGGGCGACGAGGGCCAGGACAAGCGCCAGAACCACTGCACCCGCGGTCTTCCTCGTCATGTAGGACCCCTCCATGTTCCGGAGTTTGGTCAGGACCGGGGCTTGCAGGGCCGGTCGCGCCGCAGAGTCTTCCGGTTTCCTCCCACGGCGAACCCGACACATCCCAAGCCCCAGGACACCCCTCCGGCGGCGTGCTGGCGCAGCTCCAACCTCACCCCCTTCCCTGCCTTCCGCCCTTGTCCGGAGAAGCCGGTGCCCGTTCTCAAGATTACATTCCGAATCTTCGCGCCGTCAAATGGATTTCCTCCTCCCCGCCCCCAAAAACCGCTCCGCGAGGAGGACTGCCACGTAGTCATCGTAGGGCCGGTCGGGCACCCGGAGGAAGGAGGGGAGCAGCCGGCGCCAGCCCCGGGGCGGGTGATCCTGGAGGTAGCGGGCCCGGGCCAGTAGGGTTGTTCCCTGTTCGGAGACCTGCACCACCCGCCGTCCCAACCGCTCCGCGAGGGCCGTGACCTCCCGAGCCCCCGTCTGGTCCCCCACCACCACCACCTCTACCCCGTAGCGCGTCACGAGCTCCCCCAACCGGCCCTCCAGGTCCTCCCGGGGCACCACCTCCCGGTGGAGGACCCGTTCCTCGCTGCACACCGCGATCCCGCACTTGCCCCGACCCGGGTCCACCGCGAGGACCACCACGTCACGGCTCCACCCGGAAGGTCACCCAGACCACGTAGTACGCGGGGATGGGCGTCCCGTCCTGCCGGGCGGGCTCGAAGTGCCAGGTCTTCAGGGCCTCGAGGGCCGCCCGGTCCAGTTCCGGAACCCCGGAGGAGACCAGGATCTCCACGGATCCCACGGTCCCGTCCGCTCGGACCAGCAGCTTCAGCCGCACCCGGCCCTCCGGCAAGAGCAGGGCGGCCTCCGAGGTGAGTTCGGACCGCCGGACGGAAACCTCGAAGGTACCCGGGTAGGTGGGGTGGGGCCTGAGAAGGGGCCGAGGAGGAGTAAGGACCGGAGGGGAGGGCTCCGAAGCGGGAGGGAGTTCCGTGGGGGATGGGGAAGGAACCGGCTCGGGTGTCATGGGCTGCGCGGGGGAAGCGGGCCCGGGCGTCTCGGAGGGGGGTTCGAGGACCCTTATGGGTGGGGATTCCCGGGCCAGGTCCGGACGGGAGGTCTCGCCACCGTTGGCCGGTGCCCCGACCTTGGCCGCCGCAGGGCTCGGAGGTCCCTCGGAAGGCCCCGTGGGATGCGGGATGGATGGGGCCTGCTTCGTGGGGAGGGCCTGCCCGGCCCGCCCACGGGGCTGAGACGTCCGGTTCTCCGAGGATTCCCGGGCGCGGACACGGGGCCGGGGGCGGTGAGAAGTCAGAGGGGGAAGCGGCTTGGGGGTCCGGCGCTCCTCTGGACTCCGGATCCCGGGGACGAAGGCCTCCCCTTTCAGGTCTCCTTCCTCCTCCGCGGTGGGGCCCTCGAGACGGACCTGTGATCGCGCCGAGGGCTGCGGGGGCGGGGATTGCCGGGCCCCGGAGCACCCCACGCCTAACAGGAGGAGGAGCGCGAGGAGGGCAACCCGACGCATCAGAAGCTCCCGGAGAACCGCACGTACACGGACCGCCCGGGCGCGGGATATCCCCGCAGGGTCTCGTAGCGGGTATCGAGGAGGTTATCCAACCCCGCCTGTACGGTCCAGCCGGAGATCCGCATCTCGTACCGGAGGTCCAGGTTGAGGTAGGCGGGGAGCACTACCCGGGCCGGGGGGGATACGGAGTAGTCCAGATCCCCGCGCTCCCCCACGTAGCGGGCCACCAGGGCCACGGAGCGGTTCTCGGCCAGGGCATAGCGAAGGGCCAGGTTCGCGGTCCACGTGGGCAGACGCAGGAGCGCAAGACCTGTGGTACGGTCCAGCCCATCCGACCAGGTGAGGTTTCCGAGCACCGACCACCGATCCCCGAGCCGTCCCACCGCCTCCGCGGAGAGTCCGGTGATGCGGGCGGAGCCCACGTTCTGCGGGGGACAACCGCCCGCGATGAGATCCTGGGCGTCCGTGTAGAAGCCGTTGAGCCGCGCCACGAACCCCTCCCGCACCTCCGCCTCCACCCCCAGGTCCGCGGACCATGCGCTCTCGGGCTTCAAGAGGGGGTCGCTGCACCCCGGGAAGAACCGCTCCCCGAAGGTGGGACCCCGGAAGGTGCGGCCCAGGCCACCCCGAATCCGTACGCGGGGGCTCAGGAAGTGCACGAATCCGAGTCTCGGGTTGAGCTGAGCGCCCCAGGTGGAGTGCAGGTCGAGGCGGGCGCCGAGGCCCAGGAGCGTCCGGCCTCCCAGGGGAAGGTCGTACTGCGCGTAGCCCGAGAGGGTGGAGTCTTCCACGCGGTAGCCGCCGAAGGTGTCCTGGTAACGGTAGCCCGATCCCTGCCACTCCGCGCCCACCGTGAGGAGGGCTCCCGAGCTCAGGCGCAGCACCCGCTGCCAGTTCGCGCCGTACGCGTTTCCTTGGGCATCGGATCCGTACCCGGGAGAGGTGTACGCGAATCCTTCCCCGTACCACCACAAGCGGATCAGGTGCTCCGGCAGGCTCGGGTCTCCCCGTCGCCACGTGAGGCCCAGCACCGTGCGCCGATCGGACTGCCGGTCGGAGGGCGTGGGCATGAAGGAGGGTCCGGGAAGGCCGTAGCGGCCGTCCGTGTGGTGGAGACCGAGCTCCAAGCGGGTCTCCGAACCCCGGGAGAGGAAGAGCCGTCCGGTGAGGGTGAGGCGCTGCGCATCGCCGTTGGGCAGGAATCCGCCCGTGGTGAGGAGTTCGGCTCCAAGGCCGTACCGAAAGGCTTCAGAACCCCCTCCCACGCTCAGGCGGGCCTGCGCGGTGCGGAAGCTCCCGTAGCCGCCGGAGATCTGCGCGCGTTCGGGTCTCCGGGTGATGACGTGGATCACGCCTCCCAGGGCCCCGCTCCCCCACAGGGCGGAGTACGGGCCCCGCAGGACCTCGATGCGTTCCACCTCCCCGAGGGAGAGGGTGGCGAGGTTCACCCCGAACTGAGCGGTGGGGTTGAGGGGGACGCCATCTAGGAGCACCAGGACCTGGAGAGGGCTGGTGCCCCGGATGCTGGGCTGGAGCAAACCGCCCGGCCCCCCGTAGTTTTCCCGGACATACATCTCCGCCAGCAACCGCAGGGCCTCGCCCACGGTCACGAACCCGAGCCTTCGCAGCTCCTCGCCCTGCAACACCGTCACGTACGCAGGGGTACTGACCACGGGTTGGGGCCGGCGCCCGGCCACCACCACCTCCTCGCCCTCAAAGACGGGTGGGACCTGGGCCGGAGCGGGCAGGGCAAAAACGGACGCGAGCAGAAGGGAAAGCGAAAAGCTCAGGAGAAGAGGGCAAGCACGCACGAGCCCACCTCCACTTAACCCCCGAAGGGGGTGGGTCTGCGCGCGGGCAGGTCTTCTGGCTCCGGATCCTCACCTCGCCCGCCCTTCCCAGGCCGGCGGCTTACACCCACCCGGCCCAGTGGGTTTTCATGGGCTTAGCTCCCCGGTTACAGCGGCGGGAACCGCGCCGGACTCGGGGCCCAGGCCCCTGCACCGGACTTCCCTTGGCCCGCGCGGTCCCAGGATAGCGCGCTCCTTGTGGTCCTGTCCACCGTAGACCAATGGGCGGGGACTCACGGAGGCGTCCGCCCGAGCTCGAACCCAAGCCAGAGCGGGCCTTCCGTGAAGGCGTCCCGGAGCACCACCACGCGCACTCGGGTGGGCACCCCGCGGCGGAGGATCTGGTCCGTGATCCGCCGACCCGAGTCCCCGTCCACCACCACGTAGGGAGGGCCGTTCACGCGGGCCTGCGGGGCGCTCAGGATGCGGCTGCGGCCAGGCGGTCCCGCCCGCTGCGTCGCCACCTGCACCAGGGCCAGCAGGACGTCCCGCACCTGCTCCCGCGGACCGGGAGGGACAACACCCTCCCCCAGGACCTGCCCCTTCCGGAACACGAGCTCATTGTTGACCAGCTGCACGGCCACGGGCACCGGCTCTCCCGCGAGCACGTTCTTGGTGCTGACGATGCGGACCACCACCTCCTGCCGACGGCGCCGGATGAGGCGCTCGATGGCCTCCCAGGAGATCCCCGGCTCGAACGGCACGATCACGTTTCCGTTCGCATCGGGTCCTGCTCCCTGACCCGTGGCGAACTCCACGGCCCGCTGACGCAGCCGGAAGAAGGCTTCCCGAACCTCGGAAGGGCTGAGGCGGCCGTCCAGCACCTCCCGGGCGAGCTCCTGGTCGCTGAGCACGGCGATGGTCCCCCCTTCCAGCCGGGCGATCTCCCGCCGCAACTCCTCCGCGCGTCCCTCGAGCTGGCTCACCGTCTCCCGAAGCCGGAACAGGGCCGTGCGGGCGTCCCGGGAGAGCCCCAGGACGGTTCCCACGGTGAGGAGGTGGATGAGCATCCCGGTGAGCACCGTCACGATGTGGGCCGTGGTCCGGGGACGCAGTCCCCACAGGCTCAGGCGCTGCTTGCCGACCCGGCGGCCCACCACGTTCCCCACGTAGGCGATGAGGCCGCTGATGAGGAGCAACAGGGGCAGGAAGAGGTAGCCGATCTCCATCTCCATCCAGCATACCGCACACCGCCCCCGAGGAGGTGGAGCCCGCTCCCAGGAGTGATAGACTTAGAGGTGGTATGCCGTTTACCGTCCGGGACTTCCCCAGTTTGATCCGGGCCCTGGAGAGGGCGCCGGAGTGGAAAGCCGAGCTGCGCCGTCTGCTGCTCACCGAGGAGCTGCTGCACCTACCGGAGTTGGTGCGGGAGATCGCCCGTCACGTGGCAGAGCTCGGCGCGGCCCAACTCCGGACCCAGGAGCACCTCGCCAGACTCGGAGAGGCCCAGATCCGAACCGAGGAGCGCCTCGCCAGACTCGGAGAGGCCCAGATCCGAACCGAGGAGCGCCTCGCCAGACTCGAAGAGGCCCAACTCCGGACCCAGGAGCACCTCGCCAGACTCGGAGAGGCCCAGATCCGAACCGAGGAGCGCCTCGCCAGACTCGAAGAGGCTCAGATCCGAACCGAGGAGCGCCTCGCCAGACTCGAAGAGGCGGTGGAGGAGCTGGTTCGCACTCAGACCCGGATGGCCCGTCAGCTGGAGGCGATGCAGCGGACCCAGGACCGATTCGCCCAGGTGGTGGGAGCCACCGCCGAGGCCCGCATGCGGCCCGTGGTGCGGGCATGGCTGGAATCCCGGGGGCTTCGGATCCTGGATCCCATCCTGGCTTGGTCCCTCAATGGGCTGACGGAGTTGGACGGAGTGACCCGGGCGCAGGGACCCGGTGGGGTGGTGTGGGTACTCGTTTCCGCGAAGGCTCGGGTTACCCCCGGAGACGTCTCCGACCTTGCGAGTACCCTGAGGAGGCCTGAGGTTCAGGGACGGCTGCAGGCGGAGGGGATCTGCGGGGAAACTTGGCCGGTGGTGTTCGGGTTAACCGCGGAGCGGAGGGTCCTGGAGGAGGCCCGGCAACGGGGCGTAGGACTCCTGATCGAGGGTGAGGGCGAGGTCGTCCCCCCTCAGCCTCTGGTGCTCTGAGACCGGGAGGAAACGCACCGCGGGGTAGGCTTTCCCGCGGGCTTCTCCAGCACCAGGTGATTCCCCACCTGCCGCACCACCCGCAGGCCGGAAAACAACCCTGGATCGTAGAACCGCTCCGGCACCACCACCACGGCCCGCCGGCGGGAGGGGACCGCGCAGAGCATCTCCCGGAGCGAGGCTCCATCTTCCGCGTACCGCCAGTGCAGGCCGCTGTACGTGATGAGGCTGTTGGTGGTCCGGTAGCCGATCCGAACATCCCCGGGCCGCACCACCGAGGCCACGGTCCGTCCCAATTCCGGGCCATGGCGGTAGCGATCCACCTGGGGCAGGGTGATGCCGGTGGCGAGGGCGAAGAACAGCAGGCTGCTCCCGCCGAGGGCCAACACCGCGGGCCCGGCAGAACCGCGCAGGCCCAGCCATGACGCGATCCCCCCGCCCACCACCAGCGCACCCACGGGCGGGATCAGGGCGGGAACCAGGGTTCGGGTCTGGAAGGGATAGAGCAGGAACCCGTAGATCGCCACCGCGGCCGTGAACAGCGCGCACAGGCCGAGGAGAAGCCTCCACCCGTCCCGCAGCGCCCCCTCCTCTTCCCCGAACACCCCGGCTTCCAGCACCCGACCGATGAGGATGGCCGCCGAGGGGTACAGGCCCAGCACGTAGTTCGGGAGCTTCGTGCCCGCCAGGGAGAAAAAGGCAAACCCGAAGCCGAGCCACGTGAGGAGGAAGAGCGGACGGGGGTCCGTCCGTGCCCGCACGGCCTCCGAGCAGGCTCTCACCAAAAAGGCGGTCCACGGCACGAGACCCAGGATGAGCACCGGCACGTAGTACCACACCGGGCCGCTCTGCCCTTCCACCACGCCCACATACCGGTTCAGGGTGTAGTAGCCGAGTGCGGTGCGCAGGAAGGGCTCTCCGTGCAGAACGGCCTGCACCGCGTACCACCCGCATCCCAGCACCGCATAGCTCAGGAGTCCGGGGAACCACGGAACCTCCCGCAGGCGACCGAGCTCCCGGCGGAGCGCCAGGAACAGGAGCCCCACCGCGCCCGGCACCACCGCGGCCACGAACCCCTTCGTGAGAGTCCCCAGGCCCGCGGCCACGAAGGCCAGCAGATACGCTCCGCGCTCCCCACGCGCGTACCCGCGCCAGAAGCCGAAGAGGGAGAGGAGCATCCAGAGCACGAGGAGGGGGTCGAAGACCGCCAGCCGCGCCTGCGCCCACCACTGGAGGGTGGTGGCAAGCACGAAGGCCGACAGGAGGCCGCAGCCGGGGCCGAAGAGCTCCCGGCCGAGCAGCCCGGTGACCCCCACCCCGAGCGCGCCCGGTACCGCGGACCAGAACCGGGCCACGAACTCGGTCACCCCGAGCCACTTCCCGGTGGCGGCCAGCAGCCAGAAGTAAAGGGGCGGATGCACGAACCACGGCTCCCCGTTCCAGTGGAGGGTAATCCAGTCCCCGGTCCGCAGGATTTCCCGGGCGATGCCCGCGTACTTCGCCTCGTCCTGATCCCAGAACGGGGAACTCCCCAGGCGCCAGAACAGGAGGACCAAGGAGAGGACGACCCCCGCGTGGAGCGCGCGCCTCACCGCCTGCGCCACAGGAGAACGACCCCACACCCCCCGGCCACCAGATTCGGAAGCCAGGCTGCGAGGGTTGGCGGGAGGTAGCCCGCCTGTCCCAGGAGGGTGCTGGCGGTGGTGAGGACGTAATAGCCGATGAGCGCCAGCACCACGATCCCGAAGGCGATCCCCCGGCCGCCCCGTGGGTGCACCAGACCCAGGGGAAAACCCAGGAGGGCGAAGGCGAAGGGGGTACCCAGCAGTGCGTACTTCCCGGCCAGATCCACTTCCAGCGGTCGGGTGGGCTGTCCCTCCCGTGCGAGCCGTCGTAGTTCCTGCCGGATCTCCTGGATGCTCATCTCCAGCACCGTCCTCTCGGGGGGAGCCACCTCCTGGGGAGAGCGGGCAAGGCGCAGCCGCAGCACCTCGAACCCGCTGAACAGGCCCCCGTCCTCCAGCACCACCATGCGGCCGCGGTGGAAGGTCCACCCCTCCGGTCCCCAGGTGGCGCGCTTCGCTTCGATCACCCGCACGAGCCGCCCGTCCCGGTGCTGCTGCACGGTCACCCGCTCCAACGTCCCGGAGGAGAGGTCGAGCTTGCGGGCGAAGACCACCACCTCGCTTCCGTCCTGCGTCCGGTCCCGGAACAGCACGTTCCACCGGACGTCTGGCACGAGGGGGCTTCCCACGGCCCGGGCCCAGGCCCGCCGGTACCGCAGTTCAGCCCAGGGCACCACGCCTTCTCCCAGGCCGTAGCTCGCCGCGCTCACCAGCGCGGCCACCAGAACGCCCGGCAGGAGGACGCGCTCGGGGGGGATCCCCCCCGTCTGCATGGCCTCAATCTCCCTTCCCTCCGCCAGGCGCCCGTAGCCCAGGACGGTGCCGAAGAGCACCGCCATGGGAAGGGCGAACCCCAGGAGCGCGGGAAGGCGGTAAGCCACCAGCTGAGCGAAGACTCCGGGGGGCAACCCGTACTGCACCGCGGACCGGGTGACGAAGAAGAAGTGGTTGGCCACGAGCAGGGTGGTGAACACCCCGATCCCGAACAGGACCGCGCCCAGCACCTCCCGGCCCACGTACCGGTCGAGCAGACACATCCCTCACATCTGGAAGCGCTCGCCCAGGTAGAACCGCCGCACCTCCTCGCTGGCCGCGAGGGCATCCGCGGTCCCCTCGAACAGGACCTTTCCCTCGTACAGGATGGTGGAGCGATCCGTGATGGCAAGCGTCTCCCGTACGTTGTGATCGCTGATGAGGACCCCGATCCCCTGGGCCCGAAGAGTCGCGATGATGTCCTGGAGCTCCTGGATGGACTTCGGGTCCACTCCCGTAAACGGTTCGTCCAGCAGCAGGAACCGGGGGCGGGTGGCGAGAGCCCGGGCGATCTCCACCCGTCGCCGCTCCCCACCTGAGAGGGTATAGGCGGGCTGGTGGCGGAGGTGCGCGATGTGCATGGCCTCCAGGAGCTCCTCCACCCGCGCCTTCCGCTCCGCCCGGGGGATTCCGTGCTGCTCCAGGATGAGCTCGATGTTCTCCACCGGGGTGAGCTTGCGGAAGACGGAGGGCTCCTGCGCGAGGTAATGGATGCCCGCCCGGGCCCGGAGGTGCACGGGGAGGTGCGTGATGCGGGCCGTGCCGAGGTACACCTCACCCGCGTTGGGGCGAACGAGGCCCACGATCATGTAGAAACAGGTAGTCTTGCCCGCGCCGTTGGGGCCCAGCAACCCCACCACCTCACCCGGCCGGACCACGAGGCTTACCCCGTCCACCACCGTGCGGGCACCGTAGCGCTTCACCAGCCCCGTGGCCCGCAGGGCGGTTCCATCCGGATCCCACCTCCCGGGCTCATGGACGGACGACAACCCGGGCCCTCCCCACGGTCCGTAGGCTTCCCTCCCTGTACGCGTACCACACCTCCGGCGCGACCAGACGATCCCCGTCCCGCACCACCTCCACCCCGCCCCGCAGGACCGCCACCCCTTCCGGAACCCGGGCCTCCAGCTCCTGGGCGGTGGCCGTAATCCGGCCGTCCGCGATCCGCACCCCACCTGCGGCGTAGAGAACGCGGTTCCGGAGGTCGGCCCGGAGGAGCCCCGCGCGGAGGCCGATGCCCCCCACCTGGGCCTCCGGATGCCCGCGGGCCACCGCCTCCCCAGCACCCCAGTCCACGGAGAGGGTCTGGGCTGAGAGGCGCACGTCCCCGTAGCTCCCCCGGACCCCGCCCGCGGCTTCTGCCCGCTGCGCCCGGAGATCCGCCTGGAGGTACGGGGCCTGCACGGTCACGGTTCCCGCCTCGACCTCCCGGGTCACCGTCACGTCCCCCTCCGCTTCCAGCCGCTGGGCGTCCAGGTGGTAGTCGAGCCGGCGGGCGGTCAGGCGTTCCACGGGGCGGAGCAGCTCCACCCCTCCTTCTGCGGTCACCCTCCGCCGGTTCCGATCGTAGCGGATGCGGGGAGCCCGTACCTCCGCGTCTTGCCGCCGGACCCGGACGGGATCCCCGAGGAGCTGCCAGATCCCCGCCTCGTCGTCCAGGTCCGCCACCCGCGCATCCAGCACCTCAATGATCCCTTGTGCGGCGACGGGTATCGCGGCGAGCAGGATCCCGAGGAGCAGAAGGATCCTCACGGTTCCTCCACCGCCTCCAGGCGCACGTTGCCCACCAGCCGTGCCCGCCGCAATCCCACGTCGGCCACGAGCCGATCCCCCCGACCCTGGAGGCGCTCCCACCGCAGCTGCACCCCTTCCGCCTGGATCTGACCCCCCTCGTACACCGCCCGGGCCGCCCGCAGCCAGCGGTCCCGGGACACCACGATCTCCACGGAGCCCACGAGGGCCACGCGTCCCGTTCGGAAGGCGTACTCCCCGCGCTGGGCGCGGAACTGCACGGGACGTCCGTCCTGGGCGAAGAACACCCCGCGCGGCTGCACGAAGGCCGCCACCCCCGTCCGCTCCTCCACGGTTACGGATGCGGCCACGAGCTGCCACACCCTCCGACCCCGGGCGTCCACGCCCACGATCCAGCCCTCCTCCAGTTCCAGCCCCGGCGGAGGCGCGGACCCCAGAAGACCGGGCAACCCCACCACGAGGCTCAGGGAGGACAAGAGCCCGAGAACCCAGCTGCGGCGCAGGCGGAACCGGTCCATGCTCCGATCCTACCCCATCCCGCGGGCCCGGGCGAGCACCTCCCGGGCGGATCGCTCCAGGGCACCGGGCGGCCCGAGCCGCTCCCGCAGCGTCCCGAGCGCCTGCCGCATCCGGCCGGCGTGCTCCGGATCCAGGAGTCGGAGGAGCTCCTCCGCGAGGGCCTGTGGGGTCGCCCGCTCCTGCAGCATCTCCCGGACCACCTCGGTGCCCGCGAGGATGTTGGGGAGGGAGATCCAGGGGGTGGTGGCGATGCGACGGGCGATCCAGGCGGTGGCCCTGGAGATCCGATACGCGACCGCCATGGGAGTCCCCAGGATCAGGGCCTCCAGGGTGGCGGTCCCGCTTGCCACCAGGGCGGCGTCCGCGGCGGCCAGGAGGTCGTGGGTGCCATGGGAGACCACGGGGATGTCCGCCGCGTGTCGGGCAATGATCCGCTCCAGGGAATCCGCGGCCCGGGCGATGACGGCCTGGAGGCCCGGCACCCGCACCCGGGCGATCTGGACGGCTCCCACCATGGCGGGGAGCAGGGCGTGGATCTCCTGGGCACGGCTTCCGGGGAGCAGGGCCACGAGGGGACGGGCGGTATCCAGACCCAGGAGGGCGCAGAGTTCCTCCCTAGATCGCTCCGGACGCACCCAGTCCAGGGCGGGGTGACCGGTAAAGACCACGTCCGCGCCCGCGGCCCGGTACAGCTCGGCTTCGAAGGGGAAGGGCGCCAGCACCCGGACGGGGAGGCGGGCGAGCTTGTCGGCGCGGCTGATCCGGCGGCCGTAGGCCATGGGCGGGAAGTAGTACACGGTGGGGAAGAGGGGACTCAGCCGCCGGGCCACCGCGAAGTTGAAGCCGGGGAAGTCCACCAGCACCAGCACGTCCGGACGCTCCCGCCGGATCAGCCGCAGCACCCGCCGAAGCCTTCCCGCGAAGACCGGAACGCGCAGGTAGCTCTCCAGGTACCCGATGACGCCCCAGTCGGAGGTGTCGAGCACCACCCGGACCCCCGCGTGGCGCATCCGCTCCCCTCCCCCGCCCACCACCTCCACACCGGGCTCGAGGAGGCGCAGGGCACGGGTCAGGTGGGCCGCCGCCACATCCCCGGAGACCTCCCCTGCGAGGAGAAAGACCTTCACAGGCCCACGAGGGCAACCCCCGCCCTCGTGGCCCGGACCACCAGGGAAGTCCGTTCCAGGAGGAGGGTCCGGCCCGCCTCCACTCCCAGGGCCGTGACGCCGGCCCGCTGGAGGAGGGCGATGGTCCGGGGGCCGATGGCGGGGAGGTCAAACCGAGGGTCCTGATCGGGACGGCTCGCCTTCACCACCACCGCCTCGGGCCCGAAGACCCGCAGGCGTCGGATCATGCCGTCCGTCCCCTCCGCGGCTTCCACCGCCAGAACCACGCCGTCCCGTACCGCCACCGCCTGCCCGATGCCGCGCGCTGCCACGGTGCGGGCCAGCTCTAACCCGCTCCGGAGGTCCGCCCACTCCCGCTCCGTGGGCGCCCGGCCGGCGATGGGGCCCCGAGGAGCCAACAGATCGGGCAGGAAGTGGGGTTGGGGGAGGACCTCGAACCCGTGGCGGTCGAGCAGTCCAGCTAGGGCCTTCCACAGGCCCGCATCCGTGCGATCAGGGGTCCGGCAGAGGATCTCCCGGGCGAGGGGGTCGAGGTGACCGGAGAGGACCCGGAGCTTATCCACCCGACCCGCCAGCACCAACTGGCGGACGCCGCCATCCGCCAGGGTTCTCAGAACCCGTTCCGCCTCCCCGGGAGAGACCAGGGCGTGCACGTGGCACCACCGCCGCAGCGCCCCCGGGCTTCCCGCCACCTGGACACAGACGACCCGATGTCCCCTTGCGCGGATGGCCCGGGCAAGGGCGATGGGAAGCTTCCCTTCTCCCGCGATGAGGCCCACGGATTCAGGCACGGCCTGCCTCCCGGCGGATGAGACCTCTGCGGGAGCGGAGGCTCTCACGGACGAAGGCCACCAGCTCCGCCACGAGCCCCTCCTCTCCCAGCTCCCGCACGATCTCCTCCACCGCGTGTGCAGGGGTGAGGCCCCGCCCGTAGAGGATCCGGTACGCGGACCACACCCGCTCGATCTCCTCCCGGGGAACTCCGGCCCGCAACAGGCCCACCCGGTTGAGGCCGCGCACCCGGGCAGGCACCCCGCTCGCGAGCAGGAAAGGGGGAAGGTCCTGCAGCAGGGCGCTCTTGCCGCCCACCATGGCGAGTCGCCCGATGCGCACGAACTGGTGGACGCCCGTAATCCCGCCGATCTGGACGCCATCCCCCACCTGCACATGCCCCGCGAGCCCGCTCCCCGTAACCACCACCACGTCGGACCCCAGGCGGCAGTTGTGGGCGATGTGGGCCGTGGACATGATGTAGTTCCGGTCCCCGATCACCGTGGCCGCCTCCGGCCCTGTGGCCCGGGCGATCTGCACATATTCGCGGACCACGTTGTCGTCGCCCAGGATGGCGAAGCTGCGCTCCCCGCGAAAGGCACGGTCCTGGGGCTCGCATCCGATGACGGCGCCCGTGTAGATGCGGTTTCGCCGCCCGATGCGGGTCCCGGAGTGCAGGACCACGTGCGGCCCGATGGCGGTCCCCTCCCCCACCTCCACGTCCGCCTCGATGATGGCGTACGGGCCCACCCGCACCCCCGGGGCGAGTCGGGCCCGGGGATCCACGAGGGCGGTGGGATGGATGTGGACCGCCTGGGCGGCTTCCCTCATGGATCCTGCACCCGGGTTTCCTCCAACTGGGTGGACGGAACCCGGGGCGTGCGCCCGAGGGAGAAGGTCAGCACCCCGGTCGCCGCCACCTCGTCGCCGACCCGCGCCGTCCCCCGCACCCGGATGAGCCGTCCCCGGATCCACTCCAGGGAGATCTCCAGGAGGAGCTGGTCCCCGGGCAGGACGGGGCGGCGGAAGCGGAGATCGTCGATGGCCGCGAAGTAGGCCTTCTCCTGTCGCAGCCCCACCCGGTGGAACACCAGGATCCCCGCGGCTTGAGCCAGGGCTTCCACGATGAGCACGCCGGGCATCACGGGCGCGCCGGGCAGGTGTCCGGTGAAGTACTCCTCGTTGATGGTCACGTTCTTGAGGGCCACGATGCGCCCCGCCTCCGGGTCCATCTCCAGCACCCGGTCCACCAGGAGGAAGGGGTAGCGGTGGGGAAGGGTGGCCAGGATCTCCTGGATGTCAAATCTCATCGTTTCCTCCGGCCTTCAGGCCATGCGGCCGCGAGATATGGTACACGGTACATCCCCCTCCGGCTAGCCCGAGCTCCGCTGGATGGCCCGGGCAAGGCGCAGGTGAAGCGCGTGCCCTCCGCCCACACACACCACATGGGCGACCAGCCGCTCCCCGAGGAGCGCGAGATCCCCGAGCAGGTCCAGGATCTTGTGCCGGGCGGGCTCGTCCGGGAACCGCGGCAGGTTGAGGAACCGGCCGCCCTCGAGCACGAGGGTGTTGTCGAGGCTGGCTCCCCGCGCGAGACCCTTCTCGTAAAGGGCCTCCGCGTCCTCCAGGTATCCCCACGTGCGGGCAGGGGCGATCTCCGACACGAAGCGCTCCGGGGTGACCACCAGCCCGTACGCGCAGGCCTCCCGGCCCCGGAGGGGCACCACGTAGGTCACCCGCAGATGGGCGTCCGGAAACGCCGCGGCGAACGCCTCACCTTCCCGGACCCACACCGGTTCCGCCAACCGGCGCTCGGGCACCTCCTCCGGCAGCTCCCGGGTTCCAGCCTCCCGGAGCAGCTCCACGAACGGCAGGGCGCTGCCGTCCCCCGCGGGGACCTCCGGCCCCTCCACCACCACCCGGAGGGCGGTAACGCCCAGGGTCCACACCGCGGCGAGGAGGTGCTCCACGGTCCGCACGCCGCCCACCGCCACGCCGCGGGCCGTGTGGGAAACCGCATCCAGCCGACAGGGAATCTCCCGATCCCCCACCAGGAGCCGGATGCCCGGCCTCTCCGAGGGGAGCAACCGCAGGTGGGCGGGTTCTCCCGTATGGATGCCGAGGCCGGAGTACACCACGGGCTTCGCGATGGTCCGGTGCCTCCTCATGGCCTCAGGAAGAGGTGAAGGGGAAGATAGGAACCCGCAGAGGGCACGGTGAGGAGCGTCACCGTGCTGCTCCCCGCCGGGGGGAGCGGTACCGTGAGCAGGTCCCGCGCGCGGCCCGCGGCCAGGTACGAGAGGTCCAGGAGCTGTCCGTTCGCCACGAACGCGGCGTACGCGGGACCGCCCGCGGCCCGCACCGCAACCCGTGCCTCCCTGGCCTCCGGGCCGGGGTTGGTGAGTTCCAGGAGGAGTCGATAGAGGACCCCGTAATCGCCCACCAGGACCGCCTCCGTGAAGAGGTCTCGGAGAGCCCGGCTCGCGCCCACCTCCACGGTCTCTGAAGCGCCCACGGCAAGCCGCCGACGTACCTCCAGCACGGGATGCGCGAACACCCCGCGGGGATGGCCAGTGGGTTCGGGCTCCAGATCGGGCAGGGGGGCCGGGTCCAGCACGTACGAAGGCCGGAGGCCCACGCGGATCTCCAGCCCCTCTCCCTCCAGGAGCTGTGCCTGGAGGAGTCCCGAGACCACGAAGCCCACGGGGAGATGTTGGGTCCAGAAGGTGAAGGCGCTGTGGGGAGGGAGTTCCAGCACGTAGCCGCCTCCTGAGGCCACCAGCTGCAGAAACCTCCTGGCCGCCGCGTGCCCCGCGGCCATGGTGTCGTGCCACGGCCGAGGAGCGGCCACCTGGAGGTGGATCCGCGCAGGCTGGGGCCCGGGGTTTTTGAGGCGCACGAGGACCACCATCCCGCGACCCGTGGCGTTCTGGTGGTGGTAAAGCAGGCGCACCGCCTCCCCGGGGCCGAGCCGCTCGGCGAGCAATAGACCGGGAGACCGCAGCCGCTCCGGGTTGTTGCTCACCACCAGCCGCTTGGGATCGGAAAGCGGGAGGAGAAGGTTGAGGAGGCGCACCCAAACGGTCCGCGCGAGGGGAGCCCCGGAGGGGTGCCGCGCCTCCACCCGGACGGGAAGAACCACCTCCTCCCCGGGCTCCAGGAGGGGAACCCCGGGGAGCCGGATCTCCACCGTGGCTCCCGGGAGGCGCCGGACGGTCTGTTCCAACCGCCGTGCGATGGCTTCCCGGATCACCTCCGCATCCGCGGGATTCCCCGTCACCTGAACCTCGAGGGATTCGGGGAGTTCCGCGGCGGGCGGACGGCCTAAACCCGGGAGCGCGAGCAGGAAAACCCCCAGCAGCGCGACGGAGACCCGCATGAGGGGGATCAGGGGGTTTCCCGCTCGCGGCGCATCCGCCGCACCATCTCCCGCAGCAGGGCGCTCTCCCGCAGCACCTCCCGGTGGGGCCGGGCGGGGAACCCGGAGACCACCGCCCCCGGCGGCACGTCCTTCGTCACCCCGGAAAGTGCCAGGACCACCGCCCCCCGGCCGATCCGCACGTGGTCCCCCACCCCCACCTGCCCCGCGATCACCACGTCGTCCTCGACCACCGTGCTCCCCGCGATCCCCGTCTGCGCCGCGATGAGGCACCGCCGGCCGATGCGCACGTTGTGGGCGATCTGGACCAGGTTGTCGATCTTGGTGCCCGCGCCTATCCGGGTCTCGCCCAGGGTGGCGCGGTCAATGGTCGTGCCGGCTCCCACCTCCACGTCGTCCTCCAACACCACGATGCCCACCTGCGGGATCTTGCGGGGTCCTTGCGGCTCGCGGACGAAGCCGAAACCGTCCGAGCCCAGCACCGCGCCGCTGTGCACGATGACCCGGTCTCCCACCACGCACCGCTCTCCCACCACCACGTGGGGATAGAGGATGCAACGGGAGCCCACGCGCGCGTGAGGGCCGATGTACACATGGGGGTAGAGGATGGAGTGCGCCCCGATGCGGGCGCCCTCCTCGATCACCGCGTAGGCGCCCACCGCTACCCCTTCTGCCAGCTCCGCGGTGGCCGCGATGGCCGCGGTGGGATGAACGCCCGAGGGGTGGATCCGCGTCGGGCCCAGGGCCTCCAGCAGGATGGCCAGGGCCTGGCGGGGCTCAGGGACCACCACGGCGGGGAGGTCTTGGGGAGCCGCTTGGGACACCACCGCGGAGGCCCCCCGGGCCCGCGCGGTCTCCAAGGCCCGGGGGGTATAGCACACCACCACCGCGCCCGGCCCGGCCTCCTCCGGGGCCGCCACCCGGTCGATCTCCACGGAGCCATCTCCTACCAGGACTCCGTCCACCAGCGCCGCGAGCTCCTCCAGCCGCATGGCCGCTCACTTCAGTCGCTCGATGACCTGATCCGTAAGGTCACGCACGTTCCCGGAGTACACCCCGGACTTCACCAGCACGATCCGCACCCGCTCCCGCCGAGCCACCTCCGCCACCACCTCCCGGACCCGCCGGTTGAGGCGGTCCTCCAGTTCCTGCTTGAGGCGCTGGAGCTCCAGCAGATAGGCCTGGCGCTGCTGCTCCAGGGCCTGAGGGCTCAGCCGAGCTGCGGCCGCCGCGAGTTCCGCGGCCATCAGCTTCTCCCGGTCGTTGAGCTCCTTCTGGTAGCTGAGGGCCAACACGCTCTCGTTGAGAATGCGCTGGGTGTCCACCACGCCGACCGCGGGTCCCCCGCAGCCCGAGAGGGCCAGAACGAAGAGCGCGAGCACCACCGCCTTCCGCATTGTTTCCTTACCTCCGCCGAAGCCGCTGCAGCACCTCGTCCGTGATGTCGAGCCCTCCGGGGGCAGAGAGGTGCCGCACGAGCACCACGTCCAGCTTGCGCTCCAGGGCCACGGCCGCGACCTCCACCCGCACCTCCGCCAGGAGGGTCGCCTCCAGGTTCTGCTGCTGTGCCCGCAGCTCCTGAACCTGCCGCGCGAGCCGCTCCACCCGCAGCCGTTCTTCCTCCAGGTACCGTTCCTGGGCCCGGCGGCCGAGCTCCTCCAGGGCCCGCCGGGCCTCTTCCACCGCGGTCCGTTCAGCCTTGCGGGCCTCCTCCACCGCCTGCTGGATCTCCCGCCGGGCCCGCTCCCGGGCCTGTTGATTCAGGGTCTCCTGGTAGGCCTGCAAAAGCTCCCGGAAACGCCGCTCCCGCTCCCGGGCGGCCTCCGCCAGCTGCTCCTGGAGTTCCCGCTCCCGCGCGGCGATCCGCTGCCGGGCCTGAACCTCCAAGGCCTGGGCGTAGGCCTGGAGCTCCGCGTTGGCCTGCTGCCGGATCTCTTCCAGGTACGCTTCGAACTGCCTGCGCTGCTCCTTCTGGAACTCCTGGACCTTCTGGTCCCGCTCCCGCTGCAGGCGCTCGTACTCCGCCACGAGCCGATCCACCTCCTCGCGGCTACCGGGCTGCGCCACCTCCAGCTTGAGACGGAGGTTTAGGAGGCGATCCCGGTAGACCCGGGCGGTCTCCTCCTCGTAGGCCCGGGTGGCGGCCTCCAACTCCTTGCGGCGCTCCTCCACCTTCGCCTCCAGCGCGGCCTGCATCTCCCGCTGGCGGGCCGTGAGCTGGGCCTGCTGTTCGGCCTTTACCTGCTCGGCGAACCGGTTCAGCTCCGCCCGGGCGTTGTCCTGGAGGACCCGCATCTCCGCTTGGAAGGCGGAGCGCAGCTGCGCGGCGTGGGCTTCCAGCTGCCGCTGCGTCTCCGTCCGGATGCGCTCCTGGATCTCCCGCACCCGCCGCTCCAGGGCCTGCTGGATCCGTGCGGTGGAGGAGGGGATCGTCGGAGGGCTGAGCCGCGGAGGCACGGGCGGCGTTCGCAGCTCGGCCTCCAGCTCCAGGATGCGCCGGCGCAGCTGTGCCAGCTCCTGCCCCCGCGGATGGGCCTGCAGGACCCGATCCAGGTCCACCGTGCCGATCCGCACCGCCCGGAGCACCGGCAGAGCGGAGGGAGAGGGAGACGCCGCAGGGCGCGGGGATGCGGGCGCGCATCCCAGGAGCAGAAGGCTCAGCGCGCAAACCGGACCCAGGGCTTTCCCCATCACTTCGCTGCTTTGAGTTCCTTGATCACCGCGTCCGTCAGGTCCGTCCCGCCGTAGAGGACCACGGTCTTGTTGAGCACCACGGAGATCCCGTTCGCCCGGGCCACCTTCTCCACGGCCGCCCGAATGTCCCGGTCCAGGCTCGTCAGCAGCTCCGCCTGCTTGCGCAGGATCTGTTCCTGGACCTCCCGGAGGATGCGCTGCTGCTCCGCCGCGGGCTTCCCCTGGGCTTGCTTTCGGGCCTCCGTCATCTTCGCACGCGCGAACTGGTTCAGGGCCTCCTCCGCGGAGGCCTTGCGGGGGTGCGCGTCCAGGGCCCGCTGCATGTCCACATACCCGATGACCACGGACTGGCTGAACCCCACGGACCCGGAAGCGCCGACCCCCCAAGCCACTCCCGCCAGGGCCACCACCGCCGCCGCCGCGATCAGCAGGGCTTGCGTCCTGCGTTCCATGGCTCCCTCCTGCGTTCGCCTTCGAGAAAAGCCCTCCGCATGGTATCACAGAGGGTCTGGCCCCCCTAGAAGGGGTTGCCGAACTGAAGCCACGTCTGCGTCTGCCCTCCCGGACCGATGGCGTAGTCAATCCGGATGGGCCCGAGGGGCGACTGCACCAGCACCCCCGCCCCGTACGAGAGCTGGGGCTGCTCCAAAAGCCCGAATCCGGAAGCGGCCACGCCTCCCGCGTCCACGAAAACGGCCAGGGTCACGGACTCCAAGCCAGGCGCGAAGACCCGGAGAGGCAGCCGGTACTCCAAGCTGGCCAAGGTCATGCTCTGCCCCCGCAGGGCGCCGATGGGAAGACCCCGCACGCTCTGAGGACCGCCCACGAGGTACTGCTCCTGCAGCGGGAGGTTCCCCGCGGAAACCCCGGCGCGGACCCTTCCCACGAGGGTCCCCTGCCAGACGGGAACGTAGTGCACGTACTCCGCGAGGAGCTTCCCGAACTCGAAGTCCCCTCCCAGCAGCCGCGTCCCGTAGTCCAAAAAGGCGGAGGCATTCTGTCCGCGGGTCGCCGCGAAGGGACGGTCCCGGCTGTCATAGGTGGCCTCCACCCGGAAGGCGTGCACGAGCCCGCGGGAGAACTGGATCTTTGACCCGTCCCCTTCCAAAACGACGAAGTCCCCCCGGTCGGTTCTGAGTCCCAGGGAGAGGCTCAGGGCATCCGTGAGCCGGCGGCTGAGGGAGACGCTGCCTCCCTCCAGCAGCTGGAGGTACCGCACCCCTAGGACCCGGTCGTCGAACAGCTGCGCGGTGTCGTGCAGCTCCAGGG
The DNA here is from genome assembly GCA_031460175.1 of Armatimonadota bacterium. NCBI lineage: Bacteria > Bacillati > Candidatus Sysuimicrobiota > Candidatus Sysuimicrobiia > Candidatus Sysuimicrobiales > Candidatus Sysuimicrobiaceae > Candidatus Sysuimicrobium > Candidatus Sysuimicrobium tengchongense. The sequence continues at coordinate 21,424 of JAVKGW010000010.1, forward strand.
AGAGGGCCTGTCCTCGCATCCCGAACCAGGGATCCCGGTACTGGATGAGGAGGTTCTCCGTGGGCAGCCCGGAAAGGAGGCTCGCCTCTTGGCCGGTCAGGGAGGTGAGGTTGCGCTCGTAGCTGAGGGCCACGGAGCGCCCCATGCCGTGGAGGTTGCGCTCCGTGTACTGAACCCGGCCCAGGAAGCCCGCCTGCGGGCTGTAGCCGACCCCTCCCCCGACCTCCCGACTCGGACGCTCCTCCACCTCGATCACCAGAACCACCTTGTCCGGATCAGACCCCGGCTGGGGGTTGGCCCGGACGTTCTCGAAAAGTCCCGTGGCGAACACCTCCTGCAGATCCCGCTGGACCCGGGGGAGGTGGAAGAGGTCATTCTCCCGCACCTGGAGGACCCGTTGGACCACCACGGGCCGGGTGCGCCGGAGCCCTCGGACCTCGACGCGTTCCACCCGCCCTTCCCGGATCTCCACCCGCAGCACCCCTTCCCGGAACTCCACGTCCGCCACCCGCACCAGGGGATACCCCCGGTCCTGGTAGAGCTTCTCCACGTTGCGGGCCCCCGTCCGCAGATCCACGGTGTTGAGGACCCTCCCCTCCTGCACCCCCAGGGCTTCCCGGATCTCCTCCGTGGAGACCGCGGTGTTCCCCGTAATCTCCACCCGCTGCACCACGGGGTTCTCCACCACCAAGAACACCACCACTACCCCTTCCGGGACCGGCTGGATCCGGACCAGGACGTCCGCGAACCAGCCGCTTCCGAGGATCTGCTCCACGTCCTGCCGGATCCGGTCTCGGTCCAGCAGCTCCCCTGCACGGGATCCGATGCGGCCGAACACCACCTCCGGCGGGATCCTCTGGAGCCCCTGCACCTGGATGTCCACGATGCGCTGCGGCCCCTCGGGGGTGGGCCCTGGGCTCGGAGCAGGCTCGGGAGCCTGCGCGTCCAGCCGCGGGTTCAGGGCCAGCGTCGCCACGAGGGCCGTGAGGAGCGGGATGTTGCGTACGCGGAACCGCAAGCGTGCCCTCCTGTCCGGGGATCTGATCCGCCTTTCCAGGTTCCCACCGTTCCGAACCTACCACACGAATCGGCTCCGGAGGAACACGAGCCAGATGTTCCGGGTATCGTAAGTCAGGGTGAGGGCCAGATTGGGACTGAACCGGTACTCCAGGGACCAGATGAACTGCAGGGGATCCGTGAAGGTGGTGGTGAGGGCCAGGTAGAGGTTCTGCAGGAGAAGTCCCCCCACCCGCAACCGCAGGGGGCGCTCGGAGTCGTACTCGATGCGCAGCTCCTCCAATCCCAGAGCCCGTCGCACCCGGGCCGCGAACTCGCCCAGCACCAAGCGGCTCAACTGCTGCCGAAGCAGTTCCTCCACGTCCCCCCGAACCGCGGACGGAAGGCCAACTTCCCCGGCCAGGAGGGCCCCGAGCCGTTCAGGAGGAAGGGGGGGATCGCTGGTCAGCTGGACCTGCAGGTCTCCCGGCGGGCCCTCGAGGTTGGCGAACACCGTGACGCCTTGGACCTCCGTCCGGGCGCGGGCGGAGACAAAGGGCGTGGTCCCCCGGAAGCGCTGAAACTGGGCGGAGGCGGACTCCACTCGGAAGGTACGGCCCAGGGCGGTGAACTCCCCGTCCCTTCCCGTCACCGTACCCTCCAGCTCCGGCCGGGCGGGACTGCCCGCGAGGTGCAGCCGGCCCGAGACCGCGAGGCGCACCGGTCCTGCCACCGCGAAGAGTCCCTCCCCGGCCACGAGCTCCAGATCCAACCGCAGGGGGACAAAACCGGTCCTCCCGGGGACACCCCCGCCCTCCGCCATGGGGAGGATCACCTCTCCGGCCCGCAGGGTCACGCGGCCGCCGAGCCGGGGCTGTTGTACGGGGCCCTCCAGCAGCAGCCGCGCATCCACAAGTCCCCGGTAGACCGGGGTCTGCATCCGTGCCTGAGAAGCCGTAAGGGAGAGATGGACCTGGTCGGGGCGGAGGGCCTGGAAGGCGAGCTCCCCGCTTGCCTCAACCACTCCCTCCCCTAGCCGGCCGTGCAGGTCCTCCAGCCGGGCGACCTGCCCATCGAACCGGATCCTCCCCGAGACCCCTTCCAGGGCAGGACGGAAGGCTCGGAACTGCACCCTGCCATCCGCAACCCCTGCCTCCCCCTCCCAACGGGGGGAATCCGGGGTTCCCGAGACTCGGAGGTGCGCGGTGAGGACTCCGGAGGCCGCCTCCACCAGGTGCGGGAACCAGAGATGCAAAATGCCCAGATCAACCCGGTCCGTGCTCGCCTCGAGGGAAAGGGGCCGGGAAGGGTCCACCCGGAGCGAGCCGGACCGCAGGGGAAGCCGTCCCGCGGCTCGGGCCCGGTATCCGCTTTTCTCCGCCAGCACCTGCTCCAGTACGAGCTCCCCCTCCCGGTAATAGGCCTGCCCCAGGACCCGATCCACCTGCACCCCCGCAATTCCCACCTCTCGGGCCTCCAGGGAGAGCCCGGCCACTGGTTCCTGCCGGGTCCCTGACAGCTGCAGGGTGAAGTCCAGGGTGCCGAGGAGTGGGGTACGGATTCCCGTAAGCGCTCGGAGGGCCTCCAGCTCGATCCCTTCCCCGCTGAGCTCGATGTCCGTCTCGCCCGTGAGGTTGAACGTCCCCTGAGCCCGGATGACACCCTGTCTGGCTTCGAGTTCCAGGGATCGGACGGTTACCGCGCGACCCTGCAGTTGGAGTTCCCCCGCGGCCCTCCGGATGGGATATCCGCCAAGGTGGCCGTCCACGAGGGCGAGGGCCAAGGTCGCGGTGAGGTCCTCCATGGGGCCCCGGAGCGTGAGCCGGCCGGTGAGATCGCCGTCGGCGGAAAGAGGGCTACGGCTGAGGCGCAGGAGCGTCCCGAGCCGTCCGGACTCCGTCCGGAGCTGGAGGTCGAGCGTGGGGATCTCTTCGAGGCGAACCGTCCCCTCCAGGGTATACCGTTCGGAGCCCCGGGCCATCTCCAGGGGCCCCAGGGCGAGTACGCCCGGTCGCCACGAGACCACCCCCCCCGCGGTACCGAACCGCAAGCCGTTGAGGGCCAGATCCCGGGAGCGAACCTCCGCGGACACCACGGGCTGCCGCGGCGTCCCCCGGACGGTTCCCACGAGATCCACGCTTCCCTGCACCTGGATGGACGGCACGCGGAGCGCCCCCACTTCCTCCAGCCGGAGCCCGTGCAACGAGAAGTCCAGCTCCACCTGCTCCGGTCCCACCTGTCCGGCGAGGCGCAGATCTCCCCGATCCGTCTCCGCCTGTAGGTCCTCGATCGCCAGCCGGGCCGCCTCCCACCGGACATGCGCCCGGGCAGCCCGCACCCGCTCCCCGGCCACGGCAGCGTCTCGGAGGCGGAGGACGCCCTCTACCCTGGGATGCCGGGTGGTCCCCCAGACCCGCACCACACCCGAGACCTCACCCGTTACCGGAACCGGGAGCTCCAGGAACCGACCGAGCCGGCCTACCTCGGCCCCTTCCGTCCGCACGAGGAGATCGAGGCGCCCCTCTCCTCCCAAACCGACTTCCCCCTCCATGCGGTAAACGTCCTCCCCGTCCCGCACCGAGACCCCGCGCAGCTGGAGCGTCCGACGCGTGAACACGAGCCCTGCCACGCCTTCCTGGAAGCGGATGGGTCCCATCTTCCCCCCCTCCACCCGCACCCGCCCCTCTCCCCGGGGATCCACCACCGTACCCCCGATCCGGCCTGCGAAGTCCAACCTCCCCTCTACGGGGACCTTCAGGCCCAACAGGGTCCCCACGCGGGAGAGGGGGACGTTCCTGGTCACCGCGAAGAGGTCCAGGGTCCCCGCGGTGGACACGGTCCCCTGCACCCCAAGCCACGCCTCCCCGAGGTCAGCCGTGGCCGCTCCCAGCCTCAGCCTTCCCTCTCCGTAGGCGAAGGCCGCGTCAAGCCCGCGGAAGGGGACGCCGAACGCCTCCCCAGGTCCCGTGCGCAGCGCCCCCTGGACCCACACGCCCTCCGGCCCCCCCATGGCGAGGAGGATGCCCGTGGCGCGGAACCGGATGGGGGCCTCCAGGCCCAGGGTCCGGACCACCTCCGCGGGAACGTCCCGGAGGGAAGCCGCCAGCACGAAGCGCGGACCCGAGGGGTCCAGGAGAAAATCTCCCCGCACGACCCCGCCGGAGAGGGAGACGCGGAGATCCGAGAGCGCCACGAGCCCGGAGTCGTAGGCGAAGCGGGATTCCACGGCTTGCAGGGACTGCTCCGCCACCACGAGGGAAGGGGACCGGAAATGCCCGGTGAGGCGCAGGGCCTCTGGGGGGCCTACTAGGCGCACCCGACCACCGAGCCGGCCCCGGACGGGCAACGGGGTCGGCAATAGGCGCCGCAGGAGGCGGGTATCCAACTCCCTGGCGAGGACGTCCAAATCCAGGAAGCCCCCGCCTGCCAACGACGCCTCGCCCCGCACGGTGGCCACCCCCCCACCGACCCCCACCCGGAGCCCCTGGAGCTCCAGCCTGGAGGTGGTGAGCCGGACGGGACCGTCCGCGACGATCCGGATGCCCTCGGGGAGGAAGGAAAGGCTCAGCGCCCGGAGCCGGAGGCTCCCACTCCAGTCCGTGCGGCCACCTCCGCCCCTGTACAGCCGCACGGAACCGGAGACGTACCCTCCCTCCCACCGCACCCTGGGATGGGGCACGAGATAGGCTCCCCACGGGCGCGCGGGGACCTCCTCCGCCCGCACTTCCAGGTCCAGGGCGCCCGCATCCCCGCGGATCCAACCCCTTGTCTCCACGGACGCGGGCTGCCGGGCAAGGGCCCGCCCGCGGAGGGAGAGCCGCACCAGGGGGAAGTCCTGCAGGAGGAATTCTCCGGACAGATCCTCCAGGGAGGCCCGGAAGGCAGGACGCCGGGAGGTGTCGAGGAGGTGCACCCGTCCCCCTCGGATGGCTACGGTTCCGGTGAAGGCCGGTTGCGCCGGGCCCGCGGGAGGCGCCCGGAGGAACAGGTCCTCGAGGTTCCACCGACCCCTCTGATCCCGCTCCAGCAGGAGGAAAGGCCGTGTCAGGACGACCCGGCGCACCGCGGGCAGAACCCTCCGGGGACCCCACAGGAGGTCCTGGAGGAGGGCGTGCGGATCGAACTCCACGGTGACGCGGGGGATCTCCAGGAAGACGCCTTCCCGCAAGCTCCGACCGCGGGCCACCCGGACCTTCTCTGCCACCACCCCGTGCCAGGGAATCCCCCGGAGGGAGCGGATCCTCACCTCCCGCCGGAGCGCTTGAGCCAGGGCACGCTCCGCGGCGTCCCGGACCGCTTCCTCCAAGGCGCCGCTGCGCACCAGGTAGACCCCGCTCCCGACCAGACCGAGGAACCCCGCACCGAGAAGGAACCCGATCCCGAGCAGGAGGCGTCGCATGAACGCCCGCGTGGGAGGTCCCTCACTCCACCACGATGGGGATCACCACCTCGCCCCGCACCACCCAGTCCGTGGGCAGGATCTCTCCCGCGAACGCATCGAAGTAGATGAAGCGCTTGGCGGGATCGTCGGAGGGCGGGATCCCCGCGGGGATCAGCTGGAGGAGCACGTCCGTGTTGCGCCCGAAGCGCTCGAAGAACTCCAGTTCCTGATCTAGGCTGTCGAACCGCGTGGGCTGCGGTTCTCCCGCGGTCCTGCTCAGCAGAAGGCTTGTGGGATCCACGGTCTCCCGGGAGCTGCCGGCGCTGCCGGCCACCAGGAGGGCCGGGCCCTTTGGGAAGTTCTCGGGGACCTGGATCTCCACCACCCGGGTGCGCTCCTCCTCCTGGAAGGGCCGCAGGCGGATCCGCACCCGGAGCCTTCCGCCCTGCGGAACCGTCCGGCTCTCCGCCTGTACCTCCACCACGGAGGCGATGCGGGGCCGGCGGGTAAGCACCACCTCCACGGAGAGGTCTACGGGCTCCAGGGGAGCGAACTCGTTGTGGAACAGGATGCGGACCGCCTCCACCACGTCCAGCACCGCGGCGGCGGCCACATCCCGGGCGCTGTAGACCCGGTTCGTGCGCTCCAGAAGCCTCGGGAGCCCCTGCGCCCGGGCCGTGATCCGCACCTCTGCGGTCCCTCCTCCGGAGGCGTCCCACGCCCGCTCGATGCCGGAGAGCACCACCGTGGGGATGAAGGCCTGGGCGAGGTCCCGGCGGCGGACCATGTGGGTTCCCAGCCTGACGCTGCGACCTCCATCCTGATCCACCACCCGGACCACCACGTTGAACACCCGGGGGAGGCGTCCCAGCTCCCCACCGATGCCGGCCGCGCGATCCTGCGTCACCGTGCCGACCGCGCTCCCGAGATCCCCTTCCTTGAAGGACATCTCCAGGCCTCGCACCACCGTGTGGATGTAGGCGGTGGTGAGCAGGTACGCGCTCTCCCCCGAGCCCAGCATCTGGTGGCCGAAGGCGAGGAATTGCGGGCCGCGCCGGTACGTGAGGGTCCCAAAGGTGACGAAGTTCACGTCTCCCCGGGCCAAGGCCACGCCCACCGCGCTCCCGGGAACGAGGGGCGCTTCCGGGAACCGGCCGATCCCTCCGTAGCCCTGGACGGGGACCACGGGAAGGCTGCGGAGGGAGGCCCGCAGGAGGCGGAAGGCCCGCTCGCCGAGCCCGGAGGCCACGAGGGGGGTTGCCACGGGTGCGAAGGCGGGGATCCCCGTACGGGCGGAAGCCGCCCGGCCGGAGGCCACATCCCGGGCGATGAGGACCCGATCCACGATGCGGGCTTCTAGCTGCAGCGGCCGATCCAACCGTGCAAGGCCGGGACGGCCCTCGGAACGCCGCCCTGCCTCCAGGATTTCCAGCATCCGCTCGATGGGCGTGAATAGCCCCAGGTTCTTGTCCGGTCCCGCGAACACGTAGCTGTAGGAAAGCGCGCCCGCGAGCCGGCCCCCGATGTACATGGGGCTTCCGCTCATCCCCGCCGCCACCCCGCCCGCCTGCTCGATCACGGGCCCGTAAGCCCGGAAGAGCACGAGGCGCCCCGAAGGTCCGTCCGTGGTCCCCAGGACCTCGAAGGGGAACTCCTCCACCCGCGTGCCCCGGATCACCGTCCGGCCCACCCCCCGCATCCCGGGCCGGATCTCCGCAAGCCGCATGAACTCCTCCTGCCCCGCGGCAAGGGTGCCAGGGAGGGCGAGGATCACGGCCACCAGCACCCACCCGCATCTCTTCATCCGATCGACCCTCCAGCTCCCTCAAGATGCCCCCGGAGCGCTCCTCCGCGGTGGCTCCATGCCATCACGGGCCTCTCGGTGCGGAGGTCACCGCGGCGCGAGGCGCACCACGGGATCGCCGATCTGGATCCGCTGTCCTGCGCGTACCAGGACCTCTGCCACCACCCCGTCCCGGGGAGCGCGCGCCGCCACCTCCCGGGGCTTGGTGCTGGTGCGGACGTAGACCAGCGGATCCCCCTCCCTCACCCGCTCTCCCGCGGAGACGACTTCCACCACCACGCCGCCGATGGTGGCCCGTACGAGGTCCGGATCCGGGGAGGGGAGGGAAGCCGCGTCCGTCAGCCGGGCCCAGCCCGGGATCCCCAAAATCAACGCCAAAACCGCCGCGCGCCGCATGGCCCTCTCCTCCGTCAACGGACCTCCCGGGTCGCCGGTTCCCCCGCGAGCGGGGAGGCGGGGTCGAAGGGCTCCGGAAGGCGGTCCGAAAGCCCGAAGTGCACCCGCAGGATCTGGCGGATGCGCACCGCGGCCCGGCCGTCCCCGTAGGGATTGGTGGCATTCGCCATCCGGGCGTGAGCCTCGGGGTCCCGAAGCAGCCGGCTCGCCTCCTCCACGATGCGGTCCGGATCCGTTCCCACCAACTTCGCAACTCCCGCCTCGATCCCCTCCGGCCGCTCCGTGGTCTCCCGGAGCACGAGGACGGGGGTGCCGAAGGTGGGAGCCTCCTCCTGCACCCCTCCCGAGTCCGTGAGGATGAGGTAGGCCCGGCGCTCCAGGGCCACGAAGGGGCCGTAGTCCGGAGGATCCAGGAGGTGCACCCGAGCCAGATCCCGGAGCTCGCGGAACGCCACCTCCCGGACCACGGGATTCCGGTGCACGGGGAAGACCACCTCCACGTCCTCAAACCGCTCCACGAGGACGCGTACCGCCGCACAGATGCGCCGGAGGGGCTCCCCCCAGTTCTCCCGGCGGTGGGCGGTGACCAGGATCATGCGGGCATCCGGGCGCACGGGCAGCCCGGGATCGGGGGAGGGGTCCCGCGTGGTGATCCACCGGAGGGCATCGATCACCGTGTTGCCCGTCACGTGGATGCGATGGGCCTCCACCCCCTCCCGGAGCAGGTTCTGGCGGGCGATGGGCGTGGGGGCGAAGTGGAGGTCCGCCAGAACCCCGGCCATGCGACGGTACATCTCCTCGGGGAAGGGGTGGTACTTGTTGCGGGTGCGCAACCCCGCCTCCACGTGGGCGACGGGCACCCGGTGGTAGAAGGCCGCGAGGGCCCCGCAGAAGCTGGGGGCCGCATCCCCCTGCACCAGCACCATCTCGGGCCGCACCCGGCGGATGCACGCGTCCAGACCCTCCAGGGTACGGGCGGTGACCTCCGTGAGGGTCTGACGGGGCCGCATCACGTTGAGGTCCACGTCCGGGGTGAGGTGAAAGAGTCGCAGAACCTGGTCCAGCATCTCCCGGTGCTGGGCGGTGGCCACCAGGACGGGGGCGAAGGCGGGATCTGCCCGCAGCTCGAGGACCACGGGCGCCATCTTCACCGCATCCGGTCGGGTGCCCACCACCACGAGGAGAGGAATCGGCCGCATCCGCTAGGTTCGGGAGACCTCGGATCCGCGGGTCGGCGTGCGGTGCAGGAGTCCCAGCCGCCAGGCAGAGACCCAGAGGCTACCCCCCAAAACGAGGGCCAGCAGGACGGAGATCTCGGGCCGCACGCTCCCCGCGATCCACAAGGCGAGGACGGCGAGGAGCGCGGAAAGCCCGTACAGCAGGAACACCGTCTGGCGCTGCGAGAGTCCCCGGTCCAGAAGCCGGTGATGGAGGTGTTCCCGATCTGGCTGGAACACCGGTACCCCCTTGCGCACCCGTCGCACTATGGCCAAGGCGGTGTCGAGAATGGGAATCCCCATGGCCACGAGCGGGACCGCCAGGCTGATCACGGTGAGAGTCTTGAACATCCCCACCACGGAGATGGCGCCCAGGAGGTAGCCCAGCAGCAGGGCTCCCCCGTCGCCCATGATCACCCGGGCGGGGTTGAAGTTGTAGCGCAGAAAGCCCACGCAGCTTCCGACCACCGCGGCGCACAGCACCGGGATCCCCGGCCCGCTCCGCAGGGCCGTGGCCGCGGCGAAGAAGGTGGCCGCCACGATGGCCGCGATCCCTGCCGCGAGCCCATCCACCCCGTCGATGGAGTTCATGGCGATGGCCGCGGACCCCACCCAGGCCACGGTGAACAGCTGGCCCAGCACCCCGAGGGGCACCAGCTTCCCGGTGAGCGGGTTGGTGAGGAAGGGGGTGGTGACGCCGAAGAGCACAGGGATGGCGGCCGCGAGATAGATCAGGGGGAACTTGGTGCGGCCCGGAAGCTGCCGGAGGTCGTCCACCACCCCCAGGGCGGTGATCGCCACGGCCCCCAGGACCACGCCCAACAGCCGCCCGTCCACGGGGCCATAGGGGATCGCCAGCACGAAATGCTTCGGCTCCCGCACCAGGGCGATGGGGCCCGGAAGGGGCAGGGTGAGGAGCGCGGAGAGGAAGATCCCGCAGAAGAGGGCGACCCCGCCCAGGCGCGGGAGGGGCCTGCGGTTGATGCGCCGGCCGCCCGGGTAATCCACGGCTCCCGTGCGGCGGGCGATCCAGCGGGCGGTGGGCGTGGTCCAGTAGGTGACGAACCAAGCGACCACGGCGCTCACCACGTACGGCGGGATGAACATGCTCCCTCCTAAAGGATCACCTCCGCGGGCTGCGGCTCCTCCAACAGCTCGCTCACGGAGGTGTTCTCGTGGATGCTCAGGATGGCTTCCGCCACCAGGCGGGCGATGGAGATCACCCGGATCTTCTCGATGCGCTTGTGGGGCGGGATGGGGATGGAGTCCGTGACCACCAGCTCCCGGATGGGACTCGCCTGGATGCGATCCACCGCGGGATCCGAGAGCACGGGGTGGGTGCAGCAGGCATAGATCTCCGCCACCCCGCGACGGACCAACGCCTCCGCGGCGGCCACGAGGGTTCCCGCGGTGTCCACGATGTCGTCGACCAGGATGGCGGTGCGCCGGTACACCTTCCCGATCACGTGTACGATCTCGCTCACCTGGTTGGGCTGTTCCCGGCGCTTATCGCAGACCGCCACGGGAGCCCCGATGGCCCGGGCGAAGTCCCGGGCCCGCTTGAGGCCCCCGATGTCGGGGGAGACCACCACCACGTTGGCTAGGCCCTTGCGGAGGAAGTAGTCCGCGAAGAGGTTGCGGGCGGTGAGGTGGTCGAGGGGGATGTCGAAAAAGCCCCCCACCTGCCCCGCGTGAAGATCCACGCAGAGGATGTGGTCCGCGCCCGCCCGCACAAGGAGGTTCGCCACCAGCTTCGCGGAGATGGGTTCCCGGGGGCCCAGCTTCCGGTCCTGGCGGGCGTACCCGAAGTAAGGGATCACCGCCGTGATGCGACGGGCGGAGGCCCGCCGCAGGGCGTCCAGAATTACCAGGGCCTCCACCAGGTTCTCGTTCACGGGTGGGCAGGTGGGCTGGAGGAGGAAGCAGTCCCGCCCCCGCACGCTCTCGTCGATCCGCACCCGGACCTCCCCGTCCGGAAAGCGGGAGACCACCATCTCCGCGAGCGGCACGTCGAGGTGCGCGGCCACCCTGCGGGCCAGGGCCACGTTCGCGGTACCGGCGAAGAGCTTGGGGGGGTCCTGCCTCATCTTTCCGACTTCGGTTTCACGGTACGGATCACCCGCGCGGGAACACCCACCGCCACCGCGCCCGGCGGGAGGTCGTGGGTCACCACCGTCCCGGCTCCCGTCACCGCCCCCGCACCCACCCGCACCGGGGCCTGGAGCATGGTATCGCTTCCGATGAAGGCGCCGTCCTCGATCACCGTCTGCTGCTTTCCAGCTACACCATACCGCAGATTGCAGGTCACCGTCCCTGCCCCGATGTTCACCTCCCGCCCGACCTGGGCATCCCCCAGATAGGAGACATGGTGGACCTTCGTGCGATCCCCGATCCGCGCGTTCTTCAGCTCCGCGAAGTTCCCCACTTCCACGCCCCGGCCCAGCACACACCCGGGCCGCAGGTGCGCGTACGGACCGACCCGGGAGCCCTCCCCGATCTCGCTGTGCTCCACCACGGACCACCACACCCGGACCCCGTCTCCCAGGCGGGCGGAGATGAGGTGCGCTCCCGGACCGAGGGTGCACCCCTGTCCTATCACGGTCTCCCCCTCGATCACGGTGAACGGGTGGATCACGGTGTCCGGGCCGATCCGGGCCCGGGGGTCCACGTAGGTGGTGGCGGGGTCTATGACCGTGACCCCGGACGCCATCAGTTCCTCAAGGACCCTCCGGCGCAGCGCCGCCTCCGCCTGGGCGAGCTCCTTCCTCGTATTGATGCCCATAACCTCCTCCCCCCCTTCCACCCGCAGGATCCCCACCCGGCTTCCTCCCTCCCGAAGAAGCCGGAAGGCGTCGGTGAGATAATACTCCCCCTGGGCGTTGTCCGCACGGAGGTGGGGCAAGACCTCCCGTAACCCCCTCGCCTCGAAGCACCCGACCCCCGTATTCACCTCCTGGACGGCCCGCTCCTCCGGTGCCGCATCCGCCTCCTCCACGATCCGGTCAAAGGCACCATCCGAACTCCGGATCACCCGGCCGTAGCCCCTGGGGTCCGGAAGCAGGGTGCTCACCAGGGTGGCCGCGTTGCCCTCCGCCCGGTGTCGTTCCAGGAGCAGCCGGAAGACCTCCGTGCGTACGAGGGGGGTGTCCCCGTAGACCACGATCACGGGGCCCTCGAACCCCTCCAGGTGGGGCAGGGCGCAGGCCACCGCATGTCCCGTGCCGAGGGGATGGGCCTGAACCGCCACGGACACTTCCTCCGGGAGCGCCGCCCGCACAAGCTCCGCGCCCTCGCCCACCACCACCACGAGGGGGCCTTGCACCACGGGCCGCAGGGCTTCGAGGACATAGAGGACCATGGGGCGGCCGCAGAGCGGGTGGAGGACCTTGGGGAGCCGGGAGCGCATGCGCTTGCCCTTCCCCGCGGCCAGGACCACCGCCGCCACACTCATGTCCAACCTTCCGTATTGACCGCCGGAGATCCGGCCGGTAAGGTTTTGGTGGCCTCGCCGGGCGCGGGGCTGAGGGGAGTAACCGGCGGCGGCTTACGGCGTGGTGCCGAAGCCGGCGTGGTCCGATCGTCAGGACGGCGGCCGAGGTGGTCGCCCGGTCGGGCCTGTGGTGCGGCTGCACGGTGAGACCTCCGGCGTTGCTGCCGGAGGTCTTTTGTTTTGCGCCCTCTATCCGGCAGGCGGAGCGGGGAGATGAACATCGAGACGATCCTGTGGGTCGTGTTCCACGTGGTGGTGGCGGGAATGCTGGCCGTGGACCTGGGGGTGTTCCAGCGCACCCCCCACAAGCTCTCCCTGCGGGAGGCGGTGGCATGGAGCGTGGTGTGGATCGTGGCCGCCCTCTTCTTCAACGCGGGCGTTTGGGTTCTGGAAGGACCCCAGCGGGGGATGGAATGGCTCACCGCCTACCTCGTGGAGAAAGCCCTGAGCGTGGACAACCTCTTCGTCTTCCTCGTTATCTTCACATATTTCGGGGTGCCCGGCCACCTCCAGCCCCGGGTGCTTCTGTGGGGGGTGCTGGGCGCGGTGGTGATGCGGGCCACCCTCATCGTCGCGGGCGTGACCCTGGTGCACCTCTTCCACTGGATCCTGTACTTCTTCGGGGCCCTGCTGGTCTACACCGGCTGGAAGCTCCTCCGACACCGGGACGACGAGCCCGTGGACCCCTCCCGGAACCGGGTCCTGCACCTGGTGCGGCGGTACTTCCCCGTGACGGAGGACTACGGCCGGGGCCGGTTCTTCGAACGGCGGGACGGGAGGGTGTGGGCCACCCCCCTCTTCCTCGTGGTGGCGGTGGTGGAGAGTACCGATCTGATGTTCGCCATCGACTCCATTCCCGCGGTGCTGGCCATCACCCACGACCTGTTCATCGCCTACACCTCCAACATCTTCGCCATCCTGGGCCTGCGGGCGCTCTTCTTCGCCCTGGCCGGGATCATGGAGATGTTCCGGTACCTGAAGTACGGGCTCTCCGTGGTCCTCATGTTCATCGGCGTGAAGATGCTCATCGCGGATCTCTACAAGATCCCCATCGGGGTCTCCCTGGGCGTGGTGGCCACCATCCTGGCCGGCAGCGTGCTCGCCTCCCGTCTGATCCCGGCGCCGGAAGCGCCGGAGCCCCCGGCCTCCTCTCCGGAGTAGTCGAAGCCCATGGTTCCGCGGGGTTGTGAGGCGCGGTAAGATGGGAATGTGAGCCGGATCGCCATCACCCTGGAGATCGTGGACACGGGAGAGGACCTAGGGGCCCTACCCTGCCTTTTCTCCCTGGAGATCGGGGGGCAGCCCGTCCTGCTGCTCGGGGAGTGCGCGCGGTCCCAGGGGATCCCCTCCCACGACGCCTCCTACGGGACCTACTCCCTCTTCGAGGCCACTCAGGGTCTCCTCCTCACCCTCCTGGCGGACCATCATCCCGTCCTGGACCCCGAAGACCCCTACGCGGCCCCCCTCTTCGTGGCGGAGTGCGGCATGGACTGCTGCGGATACCACGACCTCGGCATCTACCACCGGGGTGGGGCCATCGTGGTGGAGGTTCCAGAACGGGGCCAGCGCTACACCGTGGAGGCCGCGGAGTACGCGGCGGCGGTGATGTCCGCGGTCCGGGGATTCCTGCAGCTGGCATTGGGGGAGAAGCGGCTGCGGGACGATGAGGCCTGGCACCTGTACGATCACCTCGCGTGGCTGGTGCGGCGCGTGGCCCACGACGGGCCTGTGTCCATCCGCCAAGTGTGTCGCAAGTTCCTCGACGAGGCAGAAGAACAGATCCAGCAGGCCACTCAGCCCGTACAGGCCGTGCAGGGGACTCACTGAACGCTTACCGCTCGTACCAGATGGCCTGCGGCCGGAGGTTGCGCTGGATTCCCAGCTGCGTGGCCATGCGGTTGGTCCATGCCACGAACCCGTCGATGATCTCCAGGCACTCCTCCTCCACCTCTTCCGGGCTCAGGGGACCGTATTGCAGGCGGGCCAGCATGTCGCCGATGGCGCTGCAGAAGGCGCTGATGTCGTCCAGCAGCTCCCGTCCGATCCGAAGGCCCTGCAGGCTCATCCCCGTAGGACGGCGGGCCCCGTCCCCGGAAAGCCGCCGGCGCTGCTGCGTGGCCCACTCGTTCAGTTCGTCCAGTACGAAGTACGCGTCCTCCGGCCCCCGTTCCATCACCAGGGTCACGAACCCCTGGCAGGCCCGCCAGGTCTGATGGATGATCCCCGCGAGATACCGCTTGTCCTGAGCCTCCAGCTTCGGCGGCATGCTCCCTCTCCCTCATGGAGGACTTCGACCCGCCCGGCCGGCCTCCTCCCAACCGCGCGGACAGCGAGACCAGGGTACAACGGCCAGCGAGGTCCGTCCAGGCGGCCTCCGCCACCGCACGCGGTAGATGCCTCCCCGGTCCTGCTCCGGATCCCGAACGAGGAACGGATCATCCAGGCGGTGAAAGAGGTCCTTGCGAAACGCCTGGTGGCCTAGATCCCACTCCCCAAAGCCGGGGCAGTCGGCCTAGGTCGAGTTCCGCAGGAACTCCAGGAGCCCTCGACAGCACGCCTCGATGAGGCGATACGTTCCCTCGAAGTCCCCGGTGACCCGGGGGTCCGGAATGTCCTCCGGAGTGCCCGGAGGCCCGAACGCCGACAGCAGTCGCAGCCTCCCCTCCGTGCCCGGGGGCGCCATGGCCCGCAGGACCTCCAGATTCGCGCGGTCCACGGCCACCACGAGGTCGTGCGCGCGGAGGTCCTCCGGCGTGACCAGGCGTGCCCGGTGATCCGTCCGCAGCCCGTGCCGCTCCAGGACCGCCAGGGTTGGAGGAGGAGGTGGATCCCCCACCCGGTAGTCCATGGTCCCCGCGGAGTCCACCTCGCACGGGATCTCCGCCTCCCTGCAGAGGGCCCGGAAGATGGCCTCCGCCATGGGAGACCGAGCCATGTTCGCGGTGCAGACGAACAGGATCCTCATCTCCGTGCCCCCTCCAGGCAGAAGACCGTCACCACCGCACCCCAGATGAGGGCTGCCAATGCCAGGTGCACGGAGACCACCGCGGGATGCAGCAGGAACCACTTGTTGAGGGCGCCCACCAGGATCTGGAGCCCGTAGAGGGCGGCGGCAAGGTGTGCGGCCCTCCGGGGTCCGGGAGTGAGGGATCGGGTGCGCCTCACGAGCCCCGCCAAGAGCACAAGTCCCACGAGGGCGAGCACCCGGTGGGTGAAGTGCACGTGCACCCCTGGAAGCGGGGGCGGGAGGATCCGTCCCCGGCACAGGGGCCAGTCCGGGCAGGCGAGTCCCGCGGCACTCGCCCCCACGTACCCACCCAGGAGGATGAGGAGATAGAGCGTTCCGAGCACCAGGAGGATGTACGGCCGGAGACCTCCGCCCCGCGCCACAACCCCGGAGGCCCGGAAGGCGAGAGCCAGCAGGACGGCGAGCACCAGAAGCGCCAGTCCCAAGTGCACCACCACGGTCCAATCCTCAAGCCCGCTCAGGACCACGACGCCTCCCACGAGCCCCTGCACCGCCACAAGCGCCAGGGCCGTCCACGCAAGCGGACGAAGACCGGGTGGCTCCGGAAGGCGGTGGGCCCAGACGACGGCTCCCGCGGTCAGCAGGCCCACGCCGCTCGCCACGAGCCGGTGGGCGTACTCCAGGAGCACCCTGGGCTGTGGCGGCGGGATGATCCGACCGTGGCAGAGGGGCCAGTCCGGACACGCGTCCCCGGAGCCCGTGGTCCGCACGACGCCGCCCAGGACGATGAGGGCATACGTGAGGCCCACCAGGACCGCCGCGTACCGGGCGAACGCCCTCGCGCGTGGGATGGGCATCGGTCTTGCGCTCTGTGCGCCTCTCGGACAAACTGGACACGAACCGCCCTCATTCTACCGGAGGAGAGCGTGATCGCACACGGGGAATTGCCGAGAAGCGGCCGCCACATCTTCGGAGTGGGATTCGCTGCGACCGCCACCACCCTGCTCGTCTCCCTCTTCACGGTCCTGTGGGGATTGGGGCGCGCCGTCATGCATCCGGAGGCCACGGATTTCCTCACCCGGTGGTTCCTGGGTCTGTGGGACAACCTGGTGCTGGACCGCACACGGGCGGCCTTCAGCTGGTCCCTGGTGGCGTTTGCCCTCACGGGGATCCTCTACGCGTACCTCTACGCCCTCGCCTTCGGCCCCGTGTTCTACCGGGCGGAGGCCCTGGCCGCGCGGCCTTGGCTGTGCGGATTGCTCTTCGCGCCCGTCCCGTGGCTCCTGACCCTGTTCGTGACCTTGCCGCTTGTGGGTGCAGGGTTTCTGGGAAGTGCCCTCGCCTCCGGCGGGTTTGTCTGGCTAGCGCTCCTGGCCCATCTCCTGCACGGTCTATTGCTGGGCATCTGGTTTGACGCCACGGCCCGGCCGGGCTAGGTCTCCTCTAAGAGCTCCAGGCTCAACCGCTCAAGGCGATCCGGGGTGAACCCGAGCCGCTCCGCGATCACCGGGTAGGGCGCGGAGGCCCCGAACCGGTCCAGGGCCACGATCCGACCCCGGCAGCCCACGTATCGCTCCCACCCGAGGGGACTTGCCGCCTCTACCGCGATGCGGCGCGCCACGTGCGGAGGCAGCACGGCCTCCCGATACTCCCGGGGTTGGGTATCGAACAGCTCCCAGCACGGGAGGCTGACCACCCGGGCCCGGATGCCCCGGCGTACCAACCGCTCGTACACTTCCACGCACAGCGCAACCTCGGATCCGCTGGCGAGGAGGATGAGTTCCGGAGGGCCCTCCCCGGAGTCCGCCAACACGTATCCTCCCCGGCGCAGGCCGCTTGCGGGCGCGTACCGGGCGCGGTCGAGGGTCGGGACCGGTTGCCGGGTGAGCACCAGAGCCACGGGGCCCGCGGTGTGCTCCATGGCCACCCGCCAGGCCTCCACGGTTTCGCCCGCGTCCGCGGGCCGGATCACGAGGAGGTTGGGGATGGCCCGGAGGGAAGGGAGGTGCTCCACGGGCTGATG
This sequence comes from Armatimonadota bacterium, assembly GCA_031460175.1. NCBI lineage: Bacteria > Bacillati > Candidatus Sysuimicrobiota > Candidatus Sysuimicrobiia > Candidatus Sysuimicrobiales > Candidatus Sysuimicrobiaceae > Candidatus Sysuimicrobium > Candidatus Sysuimicrobium tengchongense. The sequence goes on from JAVKGW010000010.1 coordinate 38,699, forward strand.
GGTGGGGCCATCCTCGCCCACGAAGACCGAGTCGTGCGTGAAGACGTAGATGACGGGAAGCTCGCTCAGGGCTGCGAGCCGGATCGGGGGACGCATGTAGTCGCTGAACACGAGGAAGGTGGCCGCGAAGGGGCGCACCCCGCCGTGGGCCGCAAGCCCGTTCGCGATCGCACCCATGGCGTGCTCCCGGACTCCGAAGTGCAGGTTGCGGCCGCGGTAGTCCACGGGGCCGCCGCTACGGCCCTGAGGATCCCCGATGCGGCGCGCGGGGCTCTGGAAATCCCCAAGCCCCCTCATGGCGGTGTTGGTGGAGGGGTTGAGATCCGCGGAGCCGCCCACCAACCACGGCACGCGCGGCGCGATGGCATTGAGGATCCGCCCGCTGGCCGCACGGGTGGCGAGGTGCTCTCCCGCCGGGAAAGCGGGCAACTCCCGGTCCCATCCTTCGGGAAGCTCGTGACGGTGCGCGCGGTGCCAGAGGGCGGCGAGATCCGGGTAGGCCTGGGCCCATGCCTCGAAGGTCCGTCGCCACTCCGCCTCCCACCGCTCTCCCCGCTCCACCGCCTTCCGGAAATGCCGCAGTGCCTCTTCCGGGACCGTGAAGGGCTCCTCATAGGGCCAGCCCAGGTTCCGCTTGGTGATCCGGACCCCTTCCTCTCCCAGGGGTGTTCCGTGGACCTCATAGGACCCCTCTTTGGGGCTCCCGTAGCCAATCCGGGTGTGGATCAGGATCAGGGAGGGCCGATCCAGCTCCTCCCGGGCCGCGCGGATGGACGCCTCGATGGCTTCGAGATCGTTGCCGTCCGGGACGTCCTGCACGTGCCATCCGTACGCCTCGAACCGCTTCGCCACCTCCTCCGTGAAGGAAAGGTCCGTGCTCTCGCTCAGGGTCACCCGGTTGCAATCGTACAGGTAGACGAGCTTGCCGAGCCGTAGGTGCCCCGCGAGGCTGGCGGCCTCCGCGGCCACCCCTTCCATGAGGTCGCCGTCCGAGACCATGGCGTACACGTAGTGATCCACGATCTCGTACCCGGGACGGTTGAACACCGCGGCGAGGTGGCGCTCCGCGATGGCCATGCCCACCCCGTTCCCGAAGCCCTGCCCGAGCGGCCCTGTGGTCACCTCCACGCCCGGGGTGAGGCGACGCTCCGGGTGTCCCGGGGTGCGGCTTCCCCACTGCCGGAAATTCCGGAGATCCTCCAGGGAGAGATCGTAGCCCGTGAGGTATAAGAGGGCGTAGAGGAGCATGGAGGCGTGGCCCGCGGAGAGCACGAACCGATCGCGGTCGGGCCAGTCCGGGTTCTTCGGGTTGTGCTTCAGGAATTTCGTCCACAGGACATAGGCAGCGGGCGCGAACCCCAGCACCGCCCCCGGGTGTCCGGAGTTGGCCCGCTGGATGGCGTCGAGGGCCAACGTTCGGATGGTGTTGATGCACAGCTCGTCCAGCGCCCGGTCCTCCATCCCCGCCTCCTGGACCGTACTCACCCCTCCACGATAGCAGGAGCTCTCCGGATCCGGAACGAAAGCCGCAAACCATGGCCGGTTTTTCGGAACCCGACCTGAACTGGGAAGCGGCCACGGAATCGGAACTGCGGGCACGGTTTGGCCCACCCACCCCGGAGCGGGTGGAGACCTTGAAGGACCTCCTGGACCGCCTCGCACACCGTGCCCCCGGAATGGCCCTGCGCGGCGCCCGCATCCTGGTGGCGTACGCGGCGTCCGGGGATGCCGCCTGCCGGGCGCTGGCCCAACTCGCCCTCGCCAATGCCCTCCTGTGGACGGACCGGATCCGGGAAGCCGTATCGGCCTACGACAAGGCGCGGATGTACGCGGAGGAGGCCGCGGATCCGGTGCTCGGAGCCCGGTGCGGGATCGGGAAGATGGGAGCCCTCTTCCTCCAGGGACGCACGGAGGAGGCCCTCGCCCTGGCGGACGCCATCGAGCCGGTGCTGGCCGCGGCGGATCAACCGCTCCTCCTGGCCCGCGTCCTCAGCCAGCGGGCCACCGTTCTCAAGCACCGGGGAGACCTGGAAGGGGCCGCGGGCGCCTACGCCCGGGCCATCGCCCTCCTGCGGGGCGTGGAGGGGGGTGCTCTGGACCTGACCATCGCCCTCCACAACCTCGCCCTCGGCCTCCTGCGCCTCGGCCGGGGAGAAGAGGCTCTCCAGCGGCTGGAGGAGGCCCGAGAGGCTGCCCGGGAGGCCCGCAGCACCCTCTGGGAGGCCCGGGTTGCGGCCGCGGTCGGAGAGCTGGACACCCATCTGGGCCGGTATGCCCGGGCCATCGCCGCCTTCGAGCAGGCCGCGGAGCTGTACGAGCGGGTCGGGGTAGCCGCCACCGCGGCCATGTACCGGTTGCGGGCGGTAGAAAGCTGGCTGTACCTGGGCCGGTGGGAACGGGTGGAGCAGGAGGCCGGCGCGCTGGCGAAGGATCTCCATGCTCGGGGGTTTGCGGCGGAGGCCGCGCGGGCCCGCTATCTCCTGGCCCTGGCTTACCGGCAGGCCGGGCGATGGACGGAGGCGGAGGCGCTGCTGCGCCAAGCGACTTCCTCCTTTGCAAGCTCCCAGCGCACCCTGTGGTGGGCCGCCGGGCTCGCGGAACTGGCCGCCCTCCTCCTCCGCAGGGGAGCGGTGGAAGAGGCGGCGTCTCTCCTGCAGGAGGTGCGCGCCGAGGGTGCCCCGCAGGACACCATCGGGTTCCTGCGCGTCCTCCTGGTGGAGGCGGACCTGTACGCGGCACGGGGAGACCTGTCCGCGGCGGAGCGGGCCGCCCGAACAGCCCTGCGCGTCGGCCGGCGGCTTCGCCTGCCGTGGGCCTGTGCCCTCGCCCACCGCCGGCTCGCCCGGCTGAGCCCCTCGCCGGCGCGGCGGAGGGCTCATCTCCTAAGCGGGATCCTCCATGCCCACCGCCTTCTCGCGGCGGTTCCCGCGGACCTGCGGTGGAGCACCTACCGAGAGTTCCAGCAGCTGTACGGGGAAGGCCTGCGGGCCCTGGTGGAGGCGGGACAGCCGGAGCGAGCCTGGGCGGTGGCGCAGGGCATGAAGGCCCAGGGCATGGCCCAACTCCTCACCCGAGACCCCACGGCCCATCTGCGCGCCCGCTCCGCGTCCGAGGAGTCCCTCGTCGAGGAGCTGCGGCGCGTGCATACCCAGTACCGCGTCCTCGCCTCCAGACCCCTTGACCCATCCGTGGACCCCGCAGCCCTCAGGGCCCTGGAGCGTCGGGTCCACGAGCTCGCGGAACGGCTCGCGGTCCACGGCACGGCCCTGGACGAGGCGGTCCTCCTGGGCTTCCCGCGTCCCCCGGAGCGGCCGTCCCTCGATCCCGAAACGGCCCTGGTGGAGTACGTGGCAACCCACGACGAGCTCCTCGCGTTCTGCCTGCGGGACCGGCGTGTTCGGAGCTTCCGGGACCTGGCGCCTTTGCCGGAAGTTCACCGACTCGCCCGCTGGCTCGGGCTTGGCCTGCACGCGTACGCCTCCGGCCACCTGAAACCGCAGGAGGCGCTTGCACAGATCACCCGGGTCCTCCGGGACCTCTACGCCCTCCTCCTACGGCCTATGGAGCCCGATCTGACGGGGTGCCGGCGGCTCATCCTCGCCCCGAGCGGTCCCCTGTTCGGGCTCCCCTTCCATGCCTTCCCCCGGGGGGACCGGTGTGTGTGGGAGGATTGGGAGGTGAGTTACATCCCCGCGGGCTCCCTCCTTCCCCTCCTGGACCGCCGGATCCCCGGCCGGGGACGTGCGGTGCTCTTCGCGAGCACCCACGGTGGTCGGCTCCCGCAGACCGTGGAGGAGGTGGCGCGGGTCGCCCGCTGGATCCCCGCCCGGGTGATCCGGGAGCCCACGCGCGAGGTTTTCCTGGCGGAGCTCCGCACTTGCGCGCTCATTCACTTCGCGGGCCACTGCGTGTTCCGGCACGAGGCACCGCTGCTGTCCGCCCTCCACCTCGCGGACGGTCCCCTCACCCTGCTGGACCTCCTGGAGGTGCCCGCACGGGCAGATCTCGTGGTGCTCAGCGGCTGCAGCACCGGAGTCCACGCGGTGCTCCCGGGGGACGAGTTCTTCGGGTTCGCGCGGGCCTGGCTCCGAGCCGGGGCCCGGGGGCTGGTGCTTTCTCTATGGCCAGCGGAGGACCAGTCCACGTGCCAGCTCATGGAGGTCTTCTACCGGGAACTCCTGCGCGGCGCACCTCCCCCCGCGGCCCTGCGGACCGCGGCGCTCCAGGTGCGGGAGGGGTTCCCCCATCCCCTGCACTGGGCCGGATTCCTCTTCATGGGCTCTCCGAAACTCCGGCTGCAATCCGTTGAATTTCCGGAGACTCCAGGGAGGAGGGGAGGAGAATGAACGGCCGCTGGCGGTATCTCGACGCGCACGTCCTCTTCGCGGGTCCCGCGGAGATCCTCTCCGCGCTGGAACGGGATCACCCGGTTCGATGCATCGCGTGCAAGACCACCCCTCGGCACGCTCTCGTCCCGCTCCGGGAGGGCCGCACCACCCGATGGGCCCGGGTCCCGATCCCCTCCTTTTCCATCTCCCCCTCCGGCTGGACCCTCCAGAGTTACGTGGTCGAACCGGACGACCTTCCCCCGCGCGACCTCCTGCGCCGGTTGCTCCGCGCCCGCGGCCCCCTGGACGCCCCCCTCCTTGGTTCCCTGGACTTCGAGGCGCGCGGCCAGGTGGACGGGGTGCACGGGAGTCCTACCCCGGATCAGGCCATCCGGATGCCGGAGGCCACGGAGGCGGAGTTCCGCACGCAGGTGGCCTTCGAGCGCATCGGGTTGCTGCGCATGGAGCGGGCATCGCACCGACCGCGGGGAGCCGGGGTGACCGTGGTCATCCTGGACAGCGCCCCGGACCTGTACCGGGACGAGCCGGCCTTCGACGCGGGGCTCGTGGACGTGTACGTGGAGTGGCCCCACCGCCTCCCCGAAGACCTGCCCGCGCTGCGCACCGTAGAGGAGGTCGAGGAGGAGGGGTGCGGGCTCACCGAGCGCCGGCGGTACCGGGCCTCCTCCCCCCTCGTGGCCGGTGCGGACGAGATGGTCCGGTACCGGGCGCACCACGGGGTGATGATCGCCTCCCTCGTGCGCCGCATCGCACCGGAAGCGAACATCGTGCTCGTGCGGTTGCTGAACGGGGCGCTCGGGACCCTGACGGGGGACCTCATCGAGGCCATGCGCTGGGTGCGCCACCTGCGCCGGGTGCCCCATCCCTCCGGCCCGCGCCCCCTGGTGTACGGAAGCCTGGTGTACAACCTGAGCCTGGGCGTGGATCGGTCACAGCCGGAAAGCGTGCAGTCCTGTGTCCTGCTGTGGGCCACGGACGAGGCCGCCCGGGCAGGCGCGGTCCTCGTGTGTGCCGCGGGCAACCTCTCCGAAGGACGCCCGGAGAACTGCCTTGAGCCCGCGGCCTACGGGCACTTCGGGGATACCCTGATCGCCCGTACCCAGGTGATCCCCGTGGCCGCCAGCAGCTACGCATCCCCGGAGCGCTACGCGTGGTTCAGCAACGAGGCCCACTTCGCGGCGCCCGGCGAGGACCTCATCCTGGATTGCGGCGCGGAGGTGGCGGGAGCCCGGTATGTACGGTGGTCGGGGACTTCCTTCTCCTCTGCCCTGGTTACAGGAATCGTGGCCCTGCACCTCAGCGCGGGCCTTCCCCCGTACGAGGTCAAGCAGCGTCTGTGGGAGGATGCCCGTCATCCCCGATCCTGGGACGGCGTGCACCTGGTGCAGACGGGTGTGTAGGACCGCCGTCAGCAGCCGGCCTTCACTCCCGTGTGAACGATCCGGGCATCCTTGATCGTAGAGGAAAAACGGAGGTGAGACGGTGCGCAAGATGGGCGTACTCCTCCTGGTGTTGGTCCTGATGGCAGGGGCTTGGGCATGGAGGCCGGCCCGGGCGGCCCCTGCCCCCGCGGATCGATTCGTCTGCCGGGATCCCGCGATCCGTTCCCAGATCGAGGCGGTCTACGACCGACACCGTACCAACCTGCGCAATGCCCGGCTGCGGGTGGAGGACGAGCGATATGCCCTGCGGCGGCTGCTGCTCTCCCCACAGGCCACCCGGCAGCAGGTGGAGGCCCAGGCTGCGCGTCTGGCGGAGGCCCAGACGGCCCTGCAGCGGGCCCGGCTTAGCTTCCTCCTCGACCTCCGGGAGGGCATCCCCGCGGATCGCCGGGAACAGGTTCTGCGCTGCGTGCTGGGGCCTGGGCGGGGATTCCGACGGTAGTCGCCCCCCAGGCGGGCAGCCGTGATCTCCACCGGGCCATGCCGGGGCCCGATCGGATGAGGCCATCCGCCCCTTGACAGGAAAGGGGTCATCGCTCTAGCCTGCTTTTAGGGCCGCGACGCCCACCACAGGGTGGGCGTCGCTTTGCTTTTTGGGGGGTATAAAACCCTGGTGGCCACGTTCTTCGTCCCCCTACGGATTCTGGGCGGGTGCCTCGATCTATACCGCGTACAACCGCTGGATATGGCAGGCCGTGAAAGACGTGGGAGGTGAGGGCGGTGACGTGGGAAGCGTGGTTGGGGGTGGCGGCCTTCCTGGTGCTGTTCACCCTCTGGTCGTTTCTGCCCAGCAGGTTCCTGAGGCGCACGAGGGGAACCGCAGCGGAGACCCAAGCCAACGTTCCACCTGCCCCGCCGCCCGCACCGCCGGCCCGGGCGAGCTGGAACTGGGCTGGAGCGGGGGTGGAACTGCGACTGCTGCGCAATCCCGCCTTCGGTCACGGCGCCGATCCGAGGACGGTTCCCCGGTACTTCTACACGGTGCGCCTCGGCGGAGACGGGGAGGCACGCCTGCCCGTGTACTGGGACCCGCGGCCAGTGGCCTCCGACCCCCTCGTGCGGGAGGTGTACCGGGTGCGGGTGGCAGGGCGCTCCCTGGAGGCCGGTAACCTCCACCTGCTCGGCGAGGAGGTCCGCGCCGCCGTGGGGCGTCTTGTGGCCGCCGGGGGCCTGCCGCGGTTCTGGCTGGTGAACGGTACTTCCGCCGTCCCCGTGTACCGCGCCGGCGAGGTCTACGTGGCCCCCACGGACGGCCCGAGGCTTTGGGGGACCGACCTCGCACAGCTTCGGGCTCGGTATGCGCACTACGTGGCCTCCTGCAACGGGGGGGAGTGCGGGCCGGTGACCGTGGCTCTGCTGTCGCCGCAGGACCTGGACGTACATCTCCCGGAGGCGATCCTGGTGGGCCCTGCGCTCTGGATCCCGGTGTTTGCCACCGAGGGGCAGATGGTCGCCTTCGGCCCCGGAACAACCACCTGGTCGGCGCCGCAGGAGCCCGCGGGCATCCTGCCCCTGTGGGAGCTCGTGGCTTGCGAGCTCACCGCCTCGGGTCGCTTGACCATGCCCGCGGCCCTGTGGGCGATGGAGCTGTCGGAGACCTGCTGCCGCGGGCTTCTGAAGGCCGGCGAACCCACGGGGTTGATGCTGCGCTTTACCCGGTTCACCGGGCAAGGGGTAAGCCGCACGGCGCTACCGGTGCATCGCTGGCGCCACCTGTACTTCGCCAGCTGCCAGGAGGGCGCTTGCCTGCACATCGCCCCGGACTCGGAGACCCTGCGGGAGTCCCTCTCCGCGCACCTGACGGAGACGGGACTGGTTCGGGGAGTACAGGACGTGGCGCTGGAGGAAGGGAACGGGCCTGAACTCGGAGACGGCGTCCGAACGGGAGTGCCCAGGTTGAGTCTCGTCGCGTCGAACGCATAGGGGGTGAGGGAGGTGTCCTGGGTGTGGTGGGTGGTCGTCGCGGCGGCGATCGTGGCTGCCGCGGTGGTGTGGGCGGTGCGCTACACCAAGGTGGGCCCCAACGAGGTCCTGATCATCTCCGGCCGACGGCGAACCGTCACCGGCCCGGACGGCCGGCGCAGGGTCGTGGGCTACCGGCTCGTGCACGGGGGCGGCACCTTCGTCTGGCCCATCAAGGAGAAGGTGCAGCGCATGTCGCTGGAGCTCATGACCCTGGAGGTCCGCACCCCGGAGGTGTACACGGTGAACGCCATCCCCGTGACCGTGGACGGGGTTGCCCAGGTGAAGATCCGCGGCGACGAGGACAGCATCGCCATCGCCGCGGAGCAGTTCCTCTCCCGCTCCCGGGAGGACGTGATGCGGACCGTCCTACAGACCCTGGAGGGCCACATGCGGGCGGTGCTGGGGACCATGACCGTGGAGGACATCTACCGGGGCCGCCAGGAGCTGGCCCGGCGGGTCCGGGAGGCGGCCAGCGAGGACCTGCACAAGATGGGCATGGAGATCGTGTCCCTCACGATCCGCAACGTGACGGATACCCAGGGCTACCTGGAGGCCCTGGCCCGGCCCCGCATCGCCCAGGTGAAGCGGGACGCGGTCAAGGGCGAGGCGGAGGCAGAGAAAGAGGCCCAGCAGGCCCGCTTCCAGGCGGAGACCGCCATCGCCCAGGCCCAGCGGGACATGGAGTTGAAGAAGGCGGAGTACGAGGCGGAGGTCAAGGCCAAGCGCGCGGAGGCGGACCTGAGCTACGACCTCCACCGCTACCGGATCGCCCAGCAGGTGAAGGCGGAGGAGATCCAGGTGGGGATCGTGGAGCGGGAGAAGCTTGTGGAGCTAGAGGAGCGGGAGGTGGCGCGCAAGGAGAAGGAACTGCTGGCCACGGTCCTCAAGCCCGCCCAGGTGGAGCGCCAGCGGACCGAGGTGCTGGCGGAGGCGGAACGCTACCGGCTGGAGGCGGAGGGCCTGGGCCGGGCGGAGGAGATCAAGGCCCGCGGCGCCGCGGAGGCGGAGGTGATCCGTCTCAAGGGTCTCGCGGAGGCGGAGGCCATGCGCAGGAAGGCGGAGTCCTGGAGCCAGTACAACGAGGCTGCGGTCATCGAGCTCATCGTGCGGGTGCTGCCCGAGCTGGCCCGGGCGGTCTCCGAGCCCCTCGCCAAGACCGAACGCATCGTGGTGGTGAACGCGGACGCGGCGGGGTCGGGGGTGTCCCGCGTCCCCGCGGACGTGGCCCGGGTGGTGGCGCAGCTGCCCACCCTCGTGGAGTCCCTCACCGGGGTGAAGCTGGAGCAGCTGCTGGAGCGCATCCCGAACCTCCGGGACCGGCCGGACCGGTCCCCGGAGTCCGCGCCCACCGCACCGCAGCCGTAGGGAGGGATGGCCGTGGCAACGGTCCGTCAGAGGGTCCGCGAGCAACCCCTTACCACCCCCGAGGACGTCCTGGACCTGTGCGAACGCCGCGGGATCCAGATGGTGGACCTGCGGTTCACGGACCTGGTGGGCGCCTGGCAGCACTTCTCCCTGCCCGTGGAGGAGCTGTCGGAGGACCTGTTCACCGACGGCGTGGGCTTCGATGGGAGCAGCATCCGCGGGTTCCAGGAAATCCACGAGAGCGACATGATCCTGATCCCGGACCCGCGCACCGCCCGGGTGGATCCCATGTGCAAGACGCCCACCCTGATCCTGGTGTGCGACGTGTACGACCCGGTGACCCGGGAGCGATACAGCCGGGACCCCCGCGGGGTCGCGCAGCGGGCGGAGGAGTACCTGGTCCGCACCGGGATCGCCACCACCAGCTACTGGGGGCCGGAGCTGGAATTCTTCGTATTTGACGACGTGCGGTTTGATCAGAATGTGCACTGCGGCTACTACTTCGTGGACTCCGCGGAGGGCGCGTGGAACACGGGGCGCGACGAGCGGCCCAATCTGGGCTACAAGCCGCGTTACAAGGAGGGCTACTTCCCCGTCCCCCCCACGGACAGCCTCCAGGAGTTCCGGTCACAGCTCGTGCGGAAGATGCGGGAGGCCGGGGTGGAGGTAGAGGTCCACCACCACGAGGTGGCCACCGCGGGCCAGTGCGAGATCGACATGCGGTTTTCCACCCTCACGGACATGGCCGACCGCGTCCAGGTGTACAAGTACCTGGTGAAGACCTTCGCCCGGGAACACCTGAAGACCGCCACCTTCATGCCCAAGCCCCTCTTCGGGGACAACGGCAGCGGCATGCACACCCACCAGAGCCTGTGGCACGAGGGCCGCAACCTGTTCTACGACCCGCGCGGCTACGCGCAGCTCAGCGAGCTCGCCCTGTACTACATCGGGGGGCTGCTCAAGCACTCCCCCGCTCTGCTGGCCTTCTGCGCGCCCACCACCAACTCGTACCGCCGCCTGGTGCCGGGCTACGAGGCACCCGTGAACCTCGTGTACTCCCAGCGGAACCGCAGCGCCGCCATCCGCATCCCCCTGTACTCCACCAACCCGAAGTCCAAGCGGATCGAGTACCGGCCGCCCGACCCGAGCTGCAACCCCTACCTGGCCTTCGCGGCCATGCTGATGGCGGGCCTGGACGGCATCCTGAACCGCATCGACCCGGGACCGCCCATGGACGTGGACCTGTACGAGCTGCCGCCCGAGGAGGCCAGGCACGTGCGCCAGGTCCCCGGCTCCCTGGAGGAATCCCTGCGGGCCCTGGAGGAGGACCACGCGTTCCTGCTCCGGGGCGGGGTGTTCACCGAGGACCTGATCGAGACGTGGATCGCGTACAAGCGCAAGCGGGAGGTGGACTACATCCGCCTGCGGCCGCACCCGTCGGAGTTCTACCTGTACTACGACGTGTGAACGTCTTCAGGGCCGCGGTACGGGGGTGAGGGCGCCGAGGGCGAACTGGGAGTACACGAGGTATCCCCCCGCGGCCACCATGCCCAGAGCCCCCACGGTCCGCAGGTGCGGGATCCACCCGCGTGCCCACCGAAGGACCGCGCCCTTCCCCGCGACCACGGCCATGGAGACCCCGATCAAGACCGCACCCATGCCGAGTCCGTACGCGGTAAAGACCACGAGCCCCTCCACCGGGCCGCCCGCCGCGAGGGCCTGGGCCACCACCACGAGGAAGAGGGGGAGGGTGCATCCCAGGGAAGCGATCCCGTAGGCTGCCCCGAACAGGACAAACCCTGACTCGGAGCGGCCCCGGTGGAGCACCTCCTCCACCGGTAGCCGCACCGAGAACGAGGGGCGCACCAACATGGCCACGCCCGCGGCCGCTACCGCAGCACCGATGCCGACTGCGGCCAGGGGCACGAACCGCAGGAGCGCGTGTCCTGCCGCGGAGAGAAGCCCTCCGAGCGCCGCGAACACCCCGAGCACGCCCACCGTCATCCCTCCCCCGGCCCGGATGCCCGCGCGCACGTTGCCCGTCGAGCCGTCCTCCCGGCCCACGAAGTACGCGAGGTACGCGGGAAGCAAGGCGAACCCGCAGGGGTTGAGACAAGCGGCCGCACCGGCCAGGAACGCGAATCCGATGAGCGCATCCATCGGCGGATCTCAGCGTCGGATGCCCACCGCCCCGAGGGCCCGGCGCCAGGTCTCGTCGGTGGCCGGGTAGACGTCTGTCCACCGGATCACCCCCTGGGGGTCGAGGAGGAATTTCGTGTCGAGGAACCGCACCCGGTACTTCAGGACCATCCGATCCCGATCCGGGGCGTAGAACCAGCTTCGGGGGAACCCGTAGCGATCGCGGTAGGCCCGCAGGTCCGCTTCCGTCTCTCTGGGGTCCACGAACACCACCAGCACCCGGAACAGGTCTTCACCCACCTCCTGCTGAAATCGGCGCAGCTGCCGAAGCCCCTCCACGCACGGCAGGCACCAGGTGGCGGTGAAGAAGAGCAAACCGGGTTTTCCGCCCGCGAGCAGGGCGGCCCGTGTCACCACCCGGCCCGTGATGTCCACCACTCGGAAATCCGGGGCCGTATCGCCGGGGCGCGTGCCCTCCACGCCGGTGGGGACGATCGCTGTGGCCGTCCGCACCCGCGCCGAATTCCACACCGCCGCCGCGATGAGGACCGCGGCGGCAGCGAGGAGGGCCGGGAGGGCTCTCGAGTGCCAACGGATTTTTCCTCCGTCCATCCCGTTTCTCCTCCGTGGGACGGTTTCACCGCGGAAGCCGGCAGACACCCACGCACCCCCATTGCGGAAGGGTCAGGAGGAGCAGAACCCCCCACACGACGACGATCAGCACCGCCACGAGCTCCCCCGCGCCGACAGGCATCGGGTCAACCGCCCGCCCCGGCCCCAGGACCCAGCTCCGCCAAGCGTGCCACAGGGCTCTCACCGGCTCACCCGCCACAGCCAGAACCGGTCGGGCAAAGCCGACTGTGGGTCCAACGAACCCAGGACGGCCAGGGTCCCGCCGGCCAGCGCCCTTGGAACGCGCACGAGATACATTCGGAATATCGTATTCTACGTTACTTGCGTATCCCCGGTGCTGTCAAGCAATCCCAATATTGCCGTCCATGTGGCCCGCTCGCGTGCTACGATACGGAAAGCCGTAACTCGACTGGGGAGGTACCTCATGGCGGACGCGTTCGATCTCGTCATCCTGGGATCCGGGTCCACCGCATTCGCCGCCGCCCTGCGCGCCCAGGAGCTGGGCAGGACCGTGGCCATGACGGAGTCGCGGACGCTCGGGGGCACGTGCGTCAACCGCGGATGTCTGCCGAGCAAGAACCTCATCGAGGCCGCGAGGGTTTACCGGGAAGCGGCGCACCCACGTTTTCCCGGTCTGCGTTCCAGAGGGGTGGACCTGGACTTCGCAACCCTGGTGGCCCAGAAGGACGAGCTCACCGCGGACTACCGGGAGAAGAGGTACCGGGCCATCGTGCGGGAGTCGGATCGAATCCGGGTGTACGAGGGGCACGCGCGGTTTGCCCCGGATGGAGCCGTGGAGGTGGACGGCCGGAAGTTGCGCGGCCAGCACTACCTGATCGCCACCGGCTCCAGGCCGGCTGTCCCACCCGTGGAGGGGCTCGACCGTGTTCCCTTCCTCACCTCGGACCTTTTGACCTCCGGCGAAGCGGAAGAACTGCGGGAACTCCCGGGCTCCCTGGTGATTCTGGGGGGCGGCTACATCGCCCTCGAGCTCGGGCAGATGTTCGCCCGGTTCGGCGTGGAGGTCACCCTGCTCGAACGCAGCCGCCGGGTGTTGCCGGCCTACGAGCCCGAGGTCTCCCTCGCGGTCACGAAGTTCCTTACGGAGGAAGGGGTTCGGGTGGTCACCGAGGTCACCCCTCGGACCGTTCGCCAGGTGGGCGATCAGGTGGAGGTCCTGGCAGACCGGGGAGGCCACCCCTTCGCAGTCCGGGCCGAGCGCCTCCTCGTGGCCGCGGGCCGCCTGCCCAACACGGACGGGCTGGGGCTGGAGCATGTGGGCGTGCGCACGGACGACCGAGGATTCGTGGCCGTGGACGAGTACTTGCGGACCACAGCGCCTAACGTGTGGGCGGCGGGCGACGTGATCGGCCGGTACACGGGCGCCCAGATGGCCACCCCGGTAGGCGCCCACGACGGGGTCCTGGTGGCGATGAACGCGTTCTCGGGCGAGCTTCGCAAGGTGGACCACACCGTCGCACGAACCCTCGCTTGAGGAGGTACAGCACGGGCTCGAACCGTGTGGGGTCCAGAAGGAGGGTTCCCCTGGGGACGGCGTACGGCACCGCGAGGCGATCTACAGCATTCAGTTCCTCCACGGACAGATGCCGGAAGAGGTTGATCTGGCTTAAGTACGTGGCCTTGTCCACCACCGCCATGATACCGCCTACCTGACCCTTTCAGGCGCCCCGCCACGTGGGTGGCGCGGTCACCGGCGCCGGGCAGTTCACCACGAACACCTCCCCCTTGGTATCCGGAGTGCCCGGCCACCTCTTGAGGCGCCCAGCGGCCTCCTCCGCCAGGATCTCCCGCTCGGTGCGGAGCACCTTGGGCCGTGCGCCCTCGTTCCACGTGAACGTGTAGTGGTCCCAGAACGGGCTCCAGATGGCGTCTCCCGGATTCGAGTCGAATACGGAAGGCTGAAAGCCCATGGGTCCGGGCCCCTGGATGCCGTTCCCGAACACCAGGATCTTGGCCGTGGCCCCCGCCTGGGTCAGCAGCCCCGCCTTCGGGGAGGCGGCCACGCGCATCATGGGGGCCATGGGGGCCGCGGAGGTGTCCGTGACGATGTACCAGTGGTTGGGGAAGCATTGGTGCAGCTTGAACGTGACCTCCCGCCGGTTCACGTCTGGATCCTCCAGGAGCTGGCCCTGGCCCAGGTACTGCCTGCGCTGCCGGTCCACCGGGAGCTGCCCGTCCGGCCACCGCACCACGGGGTAGTTCACCACCACCTGGGTGGCCTCGACTTCCACCTGTCCTGCGCTCTGTGCATCCCGCACCTGCTCCACGGACCGTAGGAGCCGCGGCGAAGTCTTCCACGTCACCCGGTGGATCCGGTAGGCGGGCGTGAAGTCGTCCCGCCCCGGCACCGTGCTCACCACCGGCAGCTGTCCCGGCGCTCCCTGCGCGAACAGGTAGTAGTCTCCCGTGGCCTCCCGCCGCAGGGCCAGGGCGAGTTTGGGCACGAACACCAGACCCCGCGCCTGGGCAAAGGCCTGGTCCGACGCGTCGGTCCGGATGTGGTACGCGAGCTTGCCGTCGAAGAACACCGGGTGAAGCCGGAAGGTCACGAACCCGAACAGGCCCTTCCAGCCCTGGGGCCGCGTGGAGAACCGCAGCACGTCGCCCACGTTCTTTCGGGTTGCGGGCGCGGCCAGGACTGCAGGCACGATGCGCTCGCCGGCCACAAGTCCGGCCCCCGCCAGTGCGGACCACCGGAGAAACTGCCTTCGGGTCAACCGCTCTTCCATGCTCCTCCCCCCTCCTCGGTTTGTTCTTCTACCCGCGGTCACCGGGAGTCGGCCTCGGGAACACTCCGCCCGTGGGCCGTCCTGAGGATGCCCATGGCAAAGTGCACCACAGCCCCCAGAGTGCTCGCGGTCAGGCCCTCGGGGAGGAACATAGTCCCGAGCACCGCCATCATGTTCATGCGCGGCATTCCCATCGCCGGCGCCATGGCCATCAGGACGGTCATCGCCGCCGTGCCCGCCAACCCGCTCCACGCCGCCGGCCCCCACTGCACCGGAGCACCTCCTCGTTCGGCCTCACCGGCATCGTGGCGCGCCCGCCGCAGTGGGTCTGTAAGCTGCCTCACAGAACCCTGCTGCGGGCGAGGTACCGTGGTTCCAGAATCTGGTCAGGAGGTGGCTTGCTGTGGCAGAGAGCCAGAGGTACGTGGTGTTCGTCCACGCGGGCCCCCAGGAGCTGGCACGGGCCCTGCACGCACTCCTGTACGCCCGGGAGCTCACCCGCGCCGGGATCCCGGCCAAGATCGTGTTCGACGGGGCCGGCACCGTCTGGCTGCAGCAGTTCAGCGATCCCCAGCACAAATACCACGGCTTGTTCCGGGAGGTGCTGGAAGCGGGCCTCGTGGACGCCGCCTGTGCATACTGCGCCCGAGCGTTCAACGTGGTGGACGCGGTGCGGGCCACAGGCGTCCCTCTGGTAGACACCGCGGACGGCCACCCCAGCCTCGCCAGCTACGTCCAACAGGGCTGGATCCCGCTCACGCTATAATGACGGGCGGGTGTCCGAACCGGCAGAGGAGGATGACGTGCAAGGTCCAGGCGCGTACGAGGTGACCTTCGAGGCAGAAGCCCGGGCTCTGGAAGGGATGCGCAAGGTGGCCGTCACGCGGGTGACCCGCCCAGGGGGGCCCGCGGAGGCCTACACCCTGGTGAGTGACGAAGGACCGCACCTGGACGGGGAGGGAAGTGCCCCCACCCCGCTCACGTACTTCGTCGCCGGGGTTGCCTTCTGAATCCTCACCCAGCTCTCGCGGTCCGCGAGAGACCTGAAGGTGCCGGTGGAGGACGCCCGGGCCACGGTCACCGCTCGTTTCCGCCGGACCGGATCCGTGCTGCAGGAGACGGCCCGGGGAGAGTGCGTGGGCTTCACCATCCACTTGAGCGTCCGCTCTGGCGCCGACCCGGAGGTGGTGCGGCGCGTGCTCCAGACCGCACACGCCACCTGTTACACAGAGGCCTGCCTGCGCGCGGAGGTCCCCGTCGAGATCCACCACGAGGTGAACGGCGTGCCCGTTCCTTAGGAGCCCATCCGGGGACCCTGCCAGCCCGACTCGAGCACCCGCAGTACCTCTTCCATGGCTTCCTCAGCACCACGGGCAAGCGCGTCCGCGCTCCTCCGCTGCAGTCACCCCGGAGTGCTCCGGGTACTGCGCCGAGTTGGCCGCCGCCTCCACCGCCCGGCCCCGGAGGGCCAGGAGCAGCAACGCCACCAGCTTCGCCCCGCAGCACGCTGCGAGAAGCCCGAAAGCTCCCAGTCCCGCAACCCACTCCACGGTCCACCCCTCGCTAGCCCGCGCAGCAGCTCAGCCGGGCCGGATCCTTCTCGAAGGCCTGCGCCGTCAGCTTGAGCCCCTCCACGAGGGTCAGGTACGGGAACACGAGCCGGCTCAAGCGCTGCACCGTGTAGCCTTCCCGGATGGCCAGCACCGCGGTCTGGATCACCTCCCCGGCTTCCGCGGCCAGCACGGAGGCACCCAGCAGCCGGTCGGTGCTGCGGTCCGCCACCAGCTTGATCAGCCCGCGCAGGTCGCGGGCCACCCGGGCCCGCGCCAGGTGCTCCAGGCCGAGGACCGCGGTCTTCACCTCGAACCCGCGTTCACGGGCCTGCGCTTCCGTCCACCCGGCACTGGCGACTTGAGGATCGGTGAAAGTGACCCTCGGGAGGGCTTCCAGGTCCAACGGGCGGTGGTTGCCGTTCAACGCGTTCTCCGCGGCCACGGTGCCCATGTGGGCCGCCACGTACACGAACATGGGGTCACCCGTGCAGTCCCCCGCGGCGTAGACGGAAGGGTTCGTGGTCTGGGCGTACTCGTTGACCCGAACCTCGCCCTTTGGGCCCAGTTCGACACCGGCCTCCTCCAGCCCCAGGCCCGCGGTGTTGGGACGACGTCCGGTGGCCACCAGCAACTGCTCGGCTTCCACCACCTCCTCACGCTCGCCTTCCGTGAAGGTCACCCGGTAGCGGCCGCCGACCCGCTCCACCCGGGAGATCCGCACACCCGGCCGGACGACCATCCCTTCATCCTCCAGGTAACGCCGCAAGGCTTCCCCGACCTCCGGTTCCTCAAGGGGTACGACCCGTGGGAGGGCCTCCAGCACCGTGACGTGAGTCCCCGCCCGCAGGTACGTCTGCGCGAGCTCCAGGCCCACCGCGCTCGCGCCGATCACCACCAGGGACCGCGGGAGTTCCTTCAGGTTCACGGCCTCGTTGCTGGTGAGGTACCCGCTTTCCTCCAGGCCGGGAATCGGGGGTGCCCAGGGTCGGGCTCCCGTGGCCAGCACGATCCGGTGCGGACGGAAGAGGGTCCCGTCCACCTGCACCGTGCCATCCGCGCGCAACCGAGCCTGCCCCGAGATGTACCGGATCCCCGGGTACGCCTCGAGCACGTCCGTGTACTTCTCGCGGCGCAGCTCGGTCACCAGCTCGTCCTTGTGGCGCACCACCTGGTGCCAGCGGAGGTTCCCCGCCGTGGTAGAGATCCCCTGGAAGCGGTGCAGGCTCGCCTGGTGATAGGCCTCCACCGCGCGGATGAGGGCCTTGCTGGGGATGCAGCCGACGTTCACGCAGGTGCCGCCCACCGTCCCGCGCTCCACCAGGACCACCCGGGCCCCCAGCTCCGCCCCGCGGATGGCAGCCGCAAACCCTGCAGACCCGCCACCCACCACCAGCAGGTCCACCGCCTCCGCCGGCCCGGCGCCACGCTCCTCCAGGTCCAGGACCCTGCGCTCCCGCACCGCGGCGCGGTAGCCGGCCTCCTGCACCGCCCGCACCAGCACCTCCGGCTGCACGGGGCCCGAGGCGACGACCCGCGCCCGCCGGGACTCCCACCCCGGTACCTGTACTGCCACCACCCCCGGGACGTGTTCCAGGGCCTCCCGGACGTGCTCCGCACACGCGTCACACGTCATGCCTTCTACGTCCAACACGAACTCCGCTCTCGCCTCCATAGAAACCCTCCCGTTCATTATATACTAAAATTCGTATAGTTATCTTACCTCGTTCGTCGGACCCGTCAAGCGAACTTCAGTCCTCCACGGGACAGGCCAGGGCCTGCTCCACGAGGTCCGCGAGGCGCGCTCGTGCCAGGGCCACGCACGAATCCGCCGCCCCGTAGTACAGCCACACCATTCCCTCGCGGGCCAGGGCACCGCACGTGAACACGATGTTGAACCCGTTCCCGACGCGCTCGTACGGAGCCTCCGGGCTGAGCACCGGGTGCGCACACCGGCTGGTCACACGAGCCGGGTTTTCCAAGTCCAGCAAGGCCACGCCCAGCCGGTAGTTGGGAACACCTGCCACCACCTTCACGCCGTGGTAGATCACCAGCCACCCCTCCGGGGTCTCCACGGGCACGGCCCCGGCCCCTACACGGGCCCCGTCCCACCAGGTGCCACCCCGTTCGGGGAGCACCAGTTGTGGCCTTCCCCAGAAGGCGAGGTCGGGAGACTCCGCGACCCATATGTGCTCCGCACCCCCGGACGAAGGCCGGTGCAGCAGCCACCACCGCCCACGGATGCGGCGGGGGAAGAGGGCCGCGTCCTTGTTGGGGGGTGGGAGGACGAGCCCCAGACGCCGGACGGAACGGAAGTCCCGGGTGGTGGCCAGCGCCACCGCGGGTCCGCTGGGACCCACGGCCACGTACGCGATCACCCACTCTCCCAGCTCCTCGACGAAGGTCACCCGGGGGTCCTCACAGCCCAGGGCTTCGTAGCGCTCGTCGCCCCCGTCCGGGGACAGGAGGGGCTCCGGGTCCACCCTCCAGCTGCCGATCCCGTCCGGGCTTCGGGCCACGTGGAGGCTGGACCGCCCGTCCGTCCCCTCCACCCGCAGGAGGAGCACCACCTCGCCCTCGACCTCCGCCACCCCGGGGTTGTAGACCCCGAGGGCCGGCACGGGCAGATCTGACGCACGCAGGATCGGGTTGCCCTCGTACCTCCGGAAGATGTCCATGTGCCTCCTCTACACGCACGCGTCGTGTTCGGGCCTGACCCTCAGCCGAGGCGCAGCCACGCCGCAGCCGCCACAGCAGGTCCCTGCGCACCTCCCGCTCCGTACGGACCCGAAGGCGGACGCCGGTGATGGTATCTAGCTTCCATCCCACCGGCGCTTCCCCCTGGACCGGCGCGCTCTGCCGCCCGCCTTTTGCCCGGAGCGTCCGCGGTCTACCCGCGCTCGGTCGCCTCCTCCTTCACCCCGGCCTCGACTTCCGGGGTGTCCGACTTCTCCCGCTCCCGCCGCTTCTTGAGCGCCTCCTGTTGCCGCTCCCACTCCTCCGCCACGGCCCAGTCAACTCCACCGCAGCACCCGCACATGCTCTCCCTCCTTTCTGTGTCTTCTCACCTACGGATTCCACCACCGTCCACCCGGCAGATCGAACAGGCCGAGGACGCGGTTGTCCACGTTGGGGATCAGGGTCGTCGTCAGGCCCTCTGGAGCTCCCGTCTTTGCCGCCTGCAGCGCCCGCTCCACCTCGTCCGTGTCCCCCTCCACCACCAAGGACACCCGGCCCTCGCCCAGGTACTCCCGCCGCACGAGACGCACGGACGCGGCCTTGACCATGCGGTCGGCCGCCCCCACCACGTCCGCCAGGCAGTCGCACTCCACGATTCCCACCGAACGTGCCATGGCACTCTCCTCCTTTCCTTTTTGTCCTTCAGTGCCGTCCACCCATCATCCCCGACATCATCCCCTGGACCATCTGCCGCACGTGCGCGGGAAGCTGCGGCAGGACCGCCTCCGTCAGCTCCATCTCCTTACGCATCATCTCCTCGCCCCGCTCCATGAGGATGCTCATGTGGGTTCCCATCAGCTTCTTGCGGTCCGTCTCCGACAGCTCTGCCAGCACCTCGAACCGCGTCTTGAACAGCTTCTTCTTGTCCTCGTCGGGAAGCGCCGCCACCGCATCCATCATGGCCGCCATCGCCCGCTTGCGCTCCGCCTCGCCCATCTCCGCGAACATCCGCAGGCGCTCGCCCAACATGACCTTTCGCTGCGCGTCGGGCATCCGGGCCAACCCGGCCGCCATGTCCCGCATGGCGGCCGCGCTCATCATCTCCTGTCCCGGTGCCTGCCGGGCCGACACCGGTGCCTCGGCCTGCGCCGGGCTCGCCAGGAGGATGAGGGAGACCACCACCACCGCCAGACCCAGCACGACGTCGTTGGTCAGCGCAGGCCCTCCGCCGTAGCCCAAAATCCACGGGGCGACGACGAGCCAAGCTCCCAGAACCAGGTTCACCCACGCCCACCCTTTCATGCTGCTCACCTCCCTCATCCCTCACGGGGTCTCGAACAATACCCGGTCCATGGACGACATCACCACCCGCCGCCGGTCCGGTGGCAGCTCCGCGAGCGCCTCCAGTCGCTCGCGGGCCATCAGGTCGCGAACCTCCTCGGGCGCCTGCGCGAGGGCCTCCTGCATGGCCCGCAGGTAGAGCAGCCGCTGCCGCTCCGGCATCTCTGCGAGGGCAGCCACCACCTTGCCCAGGACCTTCCGACGCACCCCCGGCAGCTGGGCGGGAAGGACCACCGCCACCATCTGCTGCACCAGGGCCTGGCGCTGGTTCACCTGCGCGATCACCCGGAAGCCCGTCAAGCACGCAAGGCCCCACAGGAAGAAGGGGATCCCGACCGCCAGCATGGGGCCCTTGTTCAGCTGACCGAAGTGCCCCTCGATCAGGAGCATCAGCCCGATCACCAGGGGCACGACGCCCAGGACGTACAGAACTTCCTTGACCCAGGTCTGTGTCACGGTTTCCCGGATGAAGGGCTCGCCGATCGCCTTCTTGTACCCGCCCCGCACCCCCACCAGCCACACGTAGCCGAAAGCCAGAAAGACCAGTCCGGGCCACGGCCCCCTGTGCTCCATCGCCTCCCGCGCTTCCTCCCAAAATCCCGCGTCGAAGGGCGCAATGCCCTTAAAGACGTGGTGGAAGCCCAGAGCGATGGCCAGCACGGTTACGGCCAGGAACGTCTCCTTGAGGAAGATGCCCCACCACCCGTACCACTCGTCCCGCACCAGACGTGCCATCCGCATGAAGAGCTTGGCCATGCCCCGGAGGGGAATCAGGGGGATGAAGCCGAACGCCATGGCGAAGGCGATCCCCCACCAGTTCCACCGGGGGATCGCCACGGGCACACCTTCGGGCGGGTGGGGCCCGATCAGGTAGCGGATGCCGAACAGTAGCGCCACGGTCCCGCAGCACAGCACCCGGCCGTCCCCGAACAGGAGGTCGGGACGGAAGAACATCCGGATGGGGCGACCGATGGCCTGCCGCAGGCTCGGCAGGATGGCAAACAGCGTGAGGTCCACCGGGAGTAACACCCACAAGACCACCTTCGCCCAGTACGGCAGACCGGACTGCAGGACGAACCCCATCGCGGGGATGTACGCCATGCTGAGCACGCCGAGGATGAACAGCGGGGCGCGGTAGGAAAGGTACCGGCGGCCCAGCTTCCGTCCCACGGGCCAAAGCATGATGGTGGTCACCGTAGCCCAGATGGCCACCGCCACCCCATGCTCCCGGCCACCGACCAACCAGGTTCCCACCAGCACGGCCCACAGGGCCACCAGGGCGGGCAGGAGCTCTTCCCGGAATCCCTCGAGGACCGGCAGCCCGGGCGGGATCAGGGGAAGACGCGATACTGCAGGGATCCTGGTGGCCACGGCTCCTCGCCTCCACATATATTCGTTTTGCCGTATTGGTTTCCTACCATACCGTCCTGCGCGTGTCAAGGGAATCCATGAACCAAACGCCTCCTACCGGCCCGGAGGCAGGAGCGCTCCGAGCAGGCTCGCGGCGTGTGCTAGGTCCGACGCCTTCAGGGCGAAGAAGCCAATGGGCCCGGCCATGACCACGTGGGCCACGAACGGCACGAGCAGGAACCGGGGCATGGGGAACCGGATGGCCGGCATCATGACGGGCATGGCCACCATCATGCCGGCCCAGATGAACAGGCCCCATGCCACGGCAAGCCACCAGCTACCCCGGCCGAACAGGAGGGTGTAGGTGATCCCGAACCCGAGACCATTGAGCAGATGCCACCCGTACCCCGCCAGGAGGACCGTACTCCAGGCAACCCCGGCTTCCGCAGCCGTCTTCGGCACCGCCACAGAGAGGAACTGCCGCACCAGCTCCATGGGAACCCTAGGGAGGCCCCGCGGCTGGGCGTACACGGAGTCCGCGGGGCTGGCCACCGCTCGGTCCATGGCGCGGAACACAACTCGGCGAATGTCTGCGGACAGGCTGGCCAGGACCTCCAGTTGCACCTGCACCAGCTGCTCGCGGGCGTCGGCGGGCAGCTCTTCCAGGCCCTTGCGCATCCCCCGCACCACGGCCACGCGCACCGGTTCGGGCAAGCCCGCCAGGGCCGCGAGCCGTTCCTCCAGCATCCGACGGCGCGCCTCCCCATCGGTCCTCGCGAGGTGCTTCACCATCTCCGCCACGGTGTTCTCCTGCAGCCTTGGCCCGAGGCCCAGGGCCAGAAGCCCGAACACCCGCGGCATGTCCACGGGAAACGCCCGCAGCACGTGGTGCCCGAACAGCCGAACCACGTCCAGGGCCGCGGTGGCCACCGCACCGCCCAAAGCACCCCAGCCCACCAGCTCCAGCACGCCCGGATCCGCCGCCCGCGCCGCCAGCAAGGCTGCCGCCAGGGCTACCCCGCCGGGCGGCCACCACCACCGGATCGCCCGAGGGGCCGGGAGGTCCAGGATGCGATCCGCCAGGAGGGTGAGGATCGGGAGGTTCACCGCGACAACCGCCACGAACCAGAGCAGCCAGTGCACCGGGCCCTCCCGCATGTAATACGGTAAGCCGTATATTATGCTCCTGGGGTCACCCTGTCAAGTGCCCAGCGTGGTGCTACTCTCTCTGCGTCTGCGGGATTCCCCCGGCCGCCGCCCGGTCCACCCACCAGACCAATAGACCGCCCTCCGGGTGTACGCCGCCCGCGGGACAGCTCCACGGGTCCGGCGGTTCCACGAGCGCCCGGCGCACGGCCTCCCGCTTCTCTGCGCCGGTGACCAACACGTCCACGCGCCGCGCCCGGTTGATCACGGGCAGCGTCAGGGTGAGGCGGACCGGTGGGTCGGCCGTGACGCGCACGGCTACCACCCACCGCTCGGTCTCCAAAAGTGCGGGAGAACCCGGGAACAGCGAGGCCACGTGTCCGTCCGCACCCATCCCGAGGAGTACGAGGTCGAACCGGGGAGGGTCACAGAACGCCGCCCGCAGCACCGACTCGTACGCCCGCGCGGCCTCGTCCGGTTGCTCGAAGCGGGTCGGCATGGGGTATACGTTTTCGGGCGGGATCGGCACGCGCCCGAGGAGCGCCTCGTAGGCCATCCGCGCGTTACTCCGGGGGTCGTCCGGTGGCACGTACCGTTCGTCCCCCCAGAACACCACAACCTGCGGCCACGGAATCCTGGGGTCTGCGGCGAGCCGCTCGTACACAGGCCGGGGCGTGCGGCCGCCCGCGAGGGCCACGATGCATCGGCCGCGTTCGGACGCGGTCGTCTCGAGGAAGGCGCCAAGCTCCTCCGCCGCCGCCGCGCTGAGGGTTTGCGGGTCCGGGTACATCCGGAGCTCACGCTTCACGGGTTCCACCAGCTCCGGCCCTCGCGGGCCAACAGGGCATCCGCCTGCTCCGGTCCCCAGCTCCCGGCCGGGTACGGGCGGGCTCCCGGCGGATCGGCCAGGACCGGGTCGTACAGGCGCCATGCGGCCTCGACCTCGTCGGACCGGACGAAGAGGGTCTGGTCTCCGAGGAGGATGTCGTAGAGGAGTGTCTCGTAGGCGTCGGGCAGGGTGCCGAACGCCTCCGCGTACCGAAACCGCAGCCGTTGGGTGCGGAGCGTGATGGGCTGTCCGGGAGCTTTCACCTCGAAGAGGAGGTCAAACCCCTCGTCCGGCTGCAGGGTCATCACGAGGGCGTTCGGGTTCGCGGGACAGTCCGGGCCGAGGGGACAGATGGGAGCCGGCCGGAAGTGCACCACCACATGGCTGATCTGGCGCTTCAACCGTTTCCCGGTCCGCAGGTAGAAGGGGACGCCGCGCCACCGCCAGTTCACGATCTCCACCCGCAGGGCGGCGAACGTCTCCGTAGCGGATGCAGCCCCCACCTCTTCCCGGTAACCGGGGACCTCCAGGCCGTCCACCCACCCCGGCCCGTACTGGCCAAAGACCACGTGTTCCCGCGCGATGGGTGCCATGGACTGCAGGACTTTCACCTTCTCGTTGCGAATGGCGTCGGCCTCGAAGGAGGCGGGCGGCTCCATGGCCACGAGGGTCAGGATCTGGGTCAGGTGGTTCTGGACCATGTCCCGGAGGGCGCCCACCCGGTCGTAGTAGCCGAGGCGTCCTTCCACGCCCGTCGTCTCCGCCACCGTGATCTGCACGTGGTCCACCCGGTCCCGGTTCCACACGGACTCGAAGACGGGGTTCGCGAACCGGAAGGTGAGCAGGTTCTGCACCGTCTCCTTCCCCAGGTAGTGGTCGATCCGGAAGATCTGGGACTCCTCGAAGTACGCGTGGATGGATCGGTTCAGGGCGCGGGCAGACGTGAGGTCGGTGCCGAAGGGCTTTTCCACCACGAGCCGCGTCCACCCGCGGCTGCGGTGCAGCCCACGTTGGCCGATCCGCTCGACGAGATCGGGAACGGCCTGCGGGGGGACCGCGAGGTACAGGACACGGTTTCCGGGAAGGCCATGTGCACGCTCGAGGGAGTCCATGCGCTCGCGTAGCGTCCCCGCCCCCTCCGGATCACCGCCCAGGGCGTGGTAGAAGAGCCGAGTCTCGCACCACCGGCCGACCTCCTCCTCGGGATGCCCCTGTGCGAGGAGGGCTTCCCTCGCCCACGCCCGGAACCCATCGTCCGTCCACCCGGATCGGGCCACCCCCAGCACCACCACGGGCCCACCCGCATCGCGGCGACTCAGCCGGAACAGGACGGAGAGGAGCTTGCGGCGCATGAGGTCCCCGGTGGCGCCGAACACCACGAAGAGGGCCGGGGGCAGGGAACGGGCGATCACGGCTCCCGCCGCACGGGGTGCCCGCCGAACTGGTGGCGCAGCGCCGCAAGCAGCCGGTCCGCGTAGGACTCGGTGTCCCGCGACCGGAGCCGCTGGATCAGGGAGAGGGTGATGACCGGGGCCGGGACGTCCAGGTCCACGGCCTCGAACACCGTCCACCGGCCCTCCCCCGTGTCCTCCACGTACGGGGCGATCCCGGAGAGGTCCGGATCCTCCGCCAGCGCCCGTGCCACCAGGTCCAGCAGCCAAGACCGGATCACGCTGCCGTACCGCCACACCTCCGCCACCTGGCGCACGTCCAACCCGAACTCCCGCTTGTGCCGCAGGATACTGAATCCCTCCGCGTACGCCTGCATGAGGCCGTACTCGATCCCGTTGTGGACCATCTTCACGAAGTGACCGGCCCCCACGGGGCCCACATGCCCCCACCCCCGATCCGGAGCCGGCGCGAGTGCCTCAAAGACCGGCCGCAGGCGCTCCACCACATCCTTTTCTCCGCCCACCATGAGGCAGTACCCCTCCTCCTCGCCCCACACTCCCCCGCTCGTGCCGACGTCCACGAAGTGCACGCCGTGTGCGCCCAGTCGTTGCGCCCGCCGCAGGGTGTCGCGGTAGTGGGAGTTGCCTCCGTCCACCACCACGTCACCCGCCACAAGGTGCGGGAGCAGCTGATCCAGTGTATCGTCCACGGGTTTCCCCGCGGGGACCATCAGCCACACGATCCGCGGAGACGCCAGGGCGTCCGCCAGCTCGTGGAGGGAACCGGCCGGCCGGGCGCCCAACCGGGCAGCCCGCTCGACCCGGTCGGGGTCCCGGTCGTATCCGGTAACCCGCAGGCCGGCCCGCAACAGCCGCCGTGCCATTCCCAGGCCCATCCGTCCCAATCCTACGAGTCCGATCTCCATCTCCTTCCTCCTTACACCAGCATACACGTAAATTCGGTAACCTTATTCTCCACCCACGGGATTCTCCCGGCACTTGCACCGCGGACCGGACTCCGGATACGCTTCCATTAGAATCCGATCGACGTAGAATCTTTTAGGGAGACGTGGGAATGCGTCACGACCTCATGCCGGCTCCGTTCGTGCTGCCGAATCTTTCGGACGAGGTCCTCACCGCGAAGTTCTTCCGGGCCCTCGGGGACCCCACGCGGCTTCGGATCCTGCAGCTCGTGCTGGACGAGGAGAAGAACGTCACGGAGCTCGTGCAGCTCACGGGGTCCCCTCAGGGTCGCGTCTCCAGCCACCTGAGCTGTCTGCGGTGGTGCGGGTACGTGACCGCCCGCCGGGAGGGCCGCCGGGTGTACTATCGGGTCACGGATCCCCGGGTTCGGGAGCTCCTCCTTCTCGCTTCCTCCCTGGTGCGGGACCACACGGATCGGATCCGCAGCTGCACCCTCATCGACGGCCGCAGGACCCGGAACCGGCGGGTCCGGGCGCGGCGGTAGCGCCCTGCGCCATTTGACGTTCTCCGGAGAACCTGCTAAGATGAGGCAGGAACCCCCTCCCCATGGGGGAGGGGAGGAGGGCGTCATGGCCACCAGAGCACAGCCTCGCAGGATCTTCCAGGGCACAGATCCCCGGGCCAAGCAGGAGATCCTCGCTCGCCTGCGGAGCATCGAGGGGCACGTGCGGGGTGTCCTGCGCATGGTCGAGGAGGACGCATACTGCATCGACGTCCTCAAGCAGACCAAGGCGATCCAGGCGGCGTTGGACCGGGTGAACGCTCTGCTGCTGGAGCGGCACCTCAACCACTGCGTGACCACGGCCATCCGCTCCCAGGATCCAAAGGAGCGGGAACGGGTGATCACGGAGCTACTGGAGGTCTTCGAGGCGGGAGGTGAGCGGCGATGAAGCGGCTCGTGCTCCCCATCGAAGGGATGAGCTGCGCCTCGTGCGTGGCGAACGTGGAGGGGGCACTCAAGCGGCTGGCCGGCGTACGGGAGGTCCGGGTGAACCTGGCCACGGAGCAGGCCACGGTGGAGTACGACCCTTCTGCCGTGGACGTGCGGGCCATGCAACGGGCTGTAGAGGAGATCGGCTATGGGCTCCGCACCGCCACCGCGTACCTGCACATCACCGGCATGAGCTGCGCGTCCTGCGTGGAAAACGTGCGTCGCGCCCTGGTGCAGCTTCCCGGCGTCCTGGACGCCTCCGTGAACCTGAGCACGGAGACCGCCCGGGTGGACTACCTGCCGGGCGCCGTGACGGTGCGGGAGATGCTGGCTGCGGTCCGGGAGGTGGGCTACGGGGCGGAGGAGAAGGTGGAGGGCGCTGCGGCCGCAGACCGCGAGCAGGAGGCCCGCCGCCGGGAGATCGCCCGCCAGCGCCGGAACCTCCTGGTGGCCACCCCCCTCGCGCTTCTGGTCATGCTGGGCACCTTCCAGCCCTACGGGTTCTTCTCCCGCGTGGTCCCCGAGTTCCTGCACAACAAGCTCGTCCTGTTCCTCCTGACCACGCCCCTCGTGGTCGGCCCCGGCTCCCAGTTCTTCGTGCACTCCTTCGCGGGGCTGCGCCGGGGGGTCACGGACATGAACCTCCTGTACGCCACCGGGATCGGGGCCGCGTACCTCATCGCGGTGGTGAACACCTTCTGGCCGCAGGCGGGCTTCGGCGGCCCGCAGGCCACCTTCTACGAGGCCGCGGCCCTGCTCACGTGGTTCATCCTCCTGGGCCGGTACCTGGAGGCCATCACCCGCGGCAGGGCCTCCGAAGCCATCCGGCGGCTCATGCGGCTGCAGCCGCGCCGGGCGCGGGTCCTGCGGGACGGCCGGGAGGTGGAGGTGTCCGTGGACGAGGTGGAGGTGGGGGACGTCCTCGTGGTGCGGCCCGGGGAACAGGTCCCCGTGGACGGGGTCGTTCTGGAAGGCTACTCCGCCGTGGACCAGTCCATGATCACGGGGGAGAGCATCCCCGTGGAGAAGAAGGCCGGGGACGAGGTCATCGGCGGCACCCTGAACAAGACCGGCTCGTTCACCTTCCGCGCCACCCGGGTCGGACGGGAGACGGCCCTGGCCCAGATCATCCGGCTGGTGGAGGAGGCCCAGACCTCGAAGGCGCCCATCCAGAAGCTGGCGGACTTCGTGGCGGGCCGGTTCATCTTCTGGGTGCACGTGCTGGCCTTGGCCACCTTCCTCTTCTGGTACTTCGTGGGCTACGACCGGTGGTTCAGCCCGCAGACCCGGCTCATGCTGACGCCGTACGCCCTCTCGGGCGCCACCGCGGTGGGGTTCGCGGTGCTCGTGTCCATCGCGGTGCTCGTGATCTCCTGCCCGTGCGCGGTGGGGCTCGCGACTCCCGCGGCCATGATGGCGGGCACGGGGAAGGCCGCGGAGTTCGGGATCCTGTTCAAGGGGGCGGACGCGGTCGAGGCTCTCTCGAAGGTGCAGGTGGTGGTGTTCGACAAGACGGGCACCCTCACCAAGGGGCTCCCCTCCGTCACGGACGTGGTGGCCGCAGAGGAGCCTGAGGAGGAGGTCCTGCGCTGGGCCGCGGCGGCCGAGAAGCGCTCCGAGCACCCGCTGGGGGAGGCGGTGGTGCGGGCCGCGCAGGAACGCGGCATGCAGCTGCCCGACCCGGAAGAGTTCCAAGCGCTGCCCGGCCGCGGAGTGGTGGCCCGTGTGGACGGGAGGAGGGTCCTGCTCGGGAACCGGCTGCTGATGGCGGAACACGGCGTGTCCCTCGGGGACCTGGAAGTCCGGGCGGGCGAGCTGGAGGGCCAGGGCAAGACCGCCATGTTCGTAGCCGTGGACGGGCGTGCAGTCGGCGTCGTGGCGGTGGCGGACACCCTGCGCGAGACCACGCCGGTGGCGGTGCAGGAGCTGAGGAGGATGGGGATCCGGGTGGCCATGCTCACCGGGGACAACCGCCGAACCGCGGAGGCCATCGCCCAGCAGCTGGGGATGGACACGGTGCTGGCGGAGGTGTTGCCCGGGGACAAGGCCGCGGAGGTCAAGCGCCTCCAGGGCCAGGGCTACCGGGTGGCCATGGTGGGCGACGGCATCAACGACGCCCCGGCCCTGGCCCAGGCGGACGTGGGGATCGCCATGGGCGCGGGCACCGACGTGGCGAAGGAGACCGGCCACGTGGTCTTGGTGAAGGACGACCTCCTGGACGTGGTGACCGCCTTCCAGATCGCCCGGGCCACCATGGGGCTCGTGAAGCAGAACCTGTTCTGGGCCTTCGCGTACAACACCGCGGCCATCCCCCTGGCCATGGGCATCCTGTACCCGTTCCTGCGCCAGATCGTGAGCCCGGAGCTCGCGGCGGTGCTCATGGCCACGAGCTCCCTCTCCGTCACGCTGAACACCCAGCGCATGCGGGGGTACACGCCACCCGTGCGCCGGCGGCACCGGGCCGCCGAGCCCGCGCGGCTGCGGGCGGCTGAGCCGGCCCCCGCGGGGAGGTGAACCATGACGCGCACCACGTCCCGAAACCCTTCCGCGGTGGCGGCGGCTCTGTACCTGGGACTTTCCCTGCTGGCGGCCCTCGGGTTCGTCGGCCTCGCCACCCTCAAGGGGGAAGCGTCCTGGGCCAGCCGGTTCATCGGCGCGGTGTGGGTCTTCCTCCTCTCCGCCATCATCCTCATGCCCGTCGTGATCCCGTGGGTCCGCAAGCGCTTCGAAGGGAGGTGACCACCGTGGAGAAGGTCTACAAGGTGCCCAAGATGCACTGCAACGGGTGCGCGGCCACCGTGGAGCGGGCGGCCCGGAGCGTCCCGGGCGTGCGGTCCGTGCACGTGGACCTGACCACCAAGGAGGTCCGGGTGGTCTTCGAGGAGGGGGCCGTCAACGAGGAAGCGTTGAAGCAGGCTCTGGAGCAGGCCGGGTACCCCGTGGCTGCGTAACGCCGACCCGAAGAACTGGCGCGCAACGATCCCGCGCCGGGCCGCGCACATCTCTGTCCCCGGGGGCCTCCTCATGAGCCTATCCACGGTGGCCGTGGCGGCGACCGCGCTGTTGCGGAAGGTGCGTCTTTGGTGACGCGCGCGGGACCCAAGCGCCTTCGGAACGCTGTCGGGCTCGGAGCCGCCGTCCTGAGCATCACCGTGCTGGTGGTGGCGGCTACCCACTCCCTGGTCCTTTTGCGCCGGCCCCTCCACGAGGAGCTGCTGTCCATCTCGCGGGGCCAGTGGGGGCTTGCGGCCGCCTCCGCCGCCCTGTTCCTGGCCTTCCTCGTCCTCCTCCCGGTCCGCGTGCAGCGGAACTGGCGCGCGCACGGCCTCTATGCAGCCTTCGTGGTCTCCCTGTTCGCGGAGATGTTCGGCTTTCCGCTGACCGTGTACCTGCTGTCCTCTGTCCTCGGGTGGACGCTCTTCGAACGCGAGTTCATGACGTACATGTACCGGTTCGGGATGCCCGCAGGCTCCGCGGTCACCCTCGTGGGCGTCCTCCTCGTGGTCCTCGGGTGGTGGGAACTGCACCGCAACCGTGAGGGGCTGGTGACCACGGGGATCTACCGGTACCTGCGCCACCCCCAGTACCTGGGTCTCATCCTGGTGACGGGCGGCTGGCTCGTGCACTGGCCCACCCTTCCGGGCCTCCTGATGTGGCCGGTCCTCGCCTGGGCCTACGCGCGCCAGGCGCGCCGGGAGGAGGCAGAACTCGCCCGGCAATCCGGGGCGGCGTACGAAGCCTACGCGCACCGGACGCCTGCTTGGATCCCGCGGCGGCCACCCGCCGGATCCGGCCCTTCGTAGACCACCCCAAAGATCGCTACGCGATGGGGCCCCGCTTCACACGTTCCGGATTTCGTGGACACGCTCCTTGAGGAGCGTTGATCCCTCCCTACCGGACCACCCAGCTGCCCTTCATCCCCGCCTCGTAGTGGCCCGGGATGTGGCAGCCCATCTCGAAGGTTCCCCGCTTGCGGGGCGTAAACCGCAAGGTCACCCGTTCGCCCGGAGCCAGGGTAACCATCGCCAGGTCCTTGCCCCTGCGCTCCACCATCTTGGCCTTGCCCTCCACCTGGACCGGCAGCCCGCGGAAGTACGACCGGGCTTCCAGTTCCCGGTGCATCTTCTCCGGGTCCATGCCCGTCAGGTGCAGGTGCCCCAGGTCGTACACCATGAACTCGTGCTCCACCACACTGCGGTTCACGAGCCGCACCTCCGCGGGCACGCCGGCCCTCAAGGTCACCGTGGAGGGCACGAAGGCGAACTCCTTCATCTGGATCTCGACGACCTGCCGCGTCGTGCCCGCGCCCGCCGCGGCAGCCGTCAGCACACCGAGCAGCACCACCCCACCTGCCACGAACAGTCCACGCCTCATGCCGACTCTTCCTCCCGTTGCACTCACATACTTGCGTTGCCGCTGTCTTTAACTCTTCCGGCAACCCCTGTCAAGCGGGCAGCACTGAATTGAACAGGTCGAAGCCGCTTCGGACGTCGGTCCTCACCTGAACGCGGTTACCGGCCCGGGCGATGCAAAAACCGGTCCGGACCCAGAACCGCAGTCCACTTACGGCTCCACCACGAGGGTTCCCCGCATGCCGGCCTCCCGGTGCCCCGGGAGGCTGCAGTAGAACTCGTACGTCCCGGGCTGCAGGGCGGGAAGTCCCGCCACGACTTCCTCTCCCGGCTCCACCGTCACCCGGAACCCGAGGGCCGGGACGTACAGATCATGCGTCACACGGCCCGCGTTCACCAGCCGGAGGTTTACCGGCTCTCCCGCCCTCACCCGGATCGAGGCGGGACGGAAGGCGAAGTCCGCGAGGGTCACCGGGACGAGCCGCGCTCCGGGCCGGACCGAAGGAGCACTTGTGGGGGGCGTCCAGCCCCTCATGTGGGGCATTCCGCTCATTCCCGGCATTCCGGGCATCCAACCCGGCATGCCCATCCCCCCAAACCCCGCAACGAGCAGGAGGATCACCAGGGCCAGGAGCAGGAGGACCACCACCGGCGCGAACCCCGTGGAGCGCTTCTCGGAGGCGTTCAAAGCCCTCATGGCCTCCCGGTACTCCGACTCCGTGATCTCCCCGCGGACGAGGCGCTCCCGCAAGGTTCTCCGGGCCGTGTGGTCTTGCGCCTTCGGGAACAGGCGGGACACCACGGCCAGGGCGAGGAGGATCACGAGGATCCAGAACAGGACCATCCACCCCATCATGGCTCTCCCTCCGCCGGCAACGGTAGCCGGCATCGGTGAGGCGTGCCGGAACTCCAGGTGAAGATTGGGTGAAGGTGCTACCTCGCCGCGGGAAGCGTGAAGGTGAAGGTGCTCCCCTGGCCCGGGCCCTGGCTTTCCGCCCAGATCTGGCCTCCGTGCAATTCCACGAGTCCTTTGGCAATGGTGAGCCCGATCCCCGTCCCGCCCCCGCGGCGGGACCTCGAGCGATCCACCCGGTAGAACCGGTCGAAGACGTGCGGCAGGTGCTCCGGAGGGATCCCGATCCCAGTGTCGGACACGGCCAAGGCCACCTCCCCACCCGTCCGCCATGCCCGCACCATTACCCTTCCCCCGCTCGGCGTGTACCGCAGGGCGTTGCCGAGGAGGTTGGTGAGGATCTGGGCCACGCGGTCCGGGTCCGCCCGGACCCGCGGAAGGTCCCCAGGAAGCTCCACGGAGAGCTCGATCCCTTTGTCGTCGAACTGCGGCCGCAGCCGGGCCAACACCCCCTCCAGCACCTCCGCGAGGGATGTCGACCGCAGGTGCAGCGTCACCTGCCCCGCCTCCACCCGGGACACCTCCTGCAGGTCCTCCACCAGGCGCTCCAGCCGCCGGACCTCCCGCTGCATGCGAGCCAGGACCTCCTCGGAGGGCTCCACCACTCCGTCCAGCATTCCCTCCAGGTACCCCGCTAGGCCCGCGAGCGGTGTGCGCAGCTCGTGGGCCACGTCCGCCACCAGGTCCCGGCGCAGGCCCTCCAGCCGCTGGAGGGCCGCGGCCATGCGGTTGAACTGCTCTGCGAGGTCCCCGAGCTCATCCTGAGAGATCACGGGGACGCGCTCCTCGTAATGGCCTGCCGCCACGCGCTCCGCCGCCGCCCGCACCGCCTCCACGGGGCCTACGATCCGCCGCGCACAGAAGGCGGCCACCGTGAACGCCACGAACACGGAAGCGGCCACGGCCACCAGCACCGCAGTGCCCACCGCCCGTCGGAACCCCGCGAACAGTTCCTGCACGAGCTCCTCGTCGTGTCCGAGCCGATCCGCCATGGTGGCCAGGTGCTCTCGGAAGGCGGCCGGCGCGAGCCCCCACGCGGTCCCCCAGGCCACCACCGCCCCGGCCAGGATCACCACCAGAAAGGCCAGAAGGAGCTTCGGGAACAGGCGCCTGAGCATTCACACGGGCTCGTCCACGAACTTGTAGCCCACGCCCCGCACGGTCTGGACGAAGGCTGGATGCGCGGGATCGTCCCCGAGCTTCCGCCGCAGCTCCTTGATGTGGACGTCCACCACCCGTTCGTCCCCGAAGTAGTCGTGGCCCCACACCCGCTCGATGAGCTGCTCCCGGGTCCACACCCGACCGGGGAAAGAGGCCAGGGTCCACAAGAGCTCGAACTCCAGGGTCGTGAGCGCTACGGGCTCTCCGCCCCGGTAGACCTCCCGGCGGACGGGGTCGATGCGCAGCCGCCGGAACACGAGGGGAGCCTTCGAGGGCTCGACCCGAGCCCGGCCCCGACGGAGGACCGCCCGGATCCGCGCCACCAGTTCCCGCGGGCTAAAGGGCTTGGTGACGTAGTCGTCGGCCCCCAGCTCCAGTCCCACCACGCGGTCGGCTTCTTCCGTCTTCGCGGTGAGCAGGATCACGTACGGACCGGCCTCCCTTCGCAACCTCCGCAGGACCTCTAGCCCATCTAGGCCGGGGAGAAGCACATCCAACACCACGACGTCGGGGCCGGAGGCGCGGGCGATCCGGAGTGCTTCCTCTCCATCCCGAGCCACTTGGACCTCAAACCCCTCCCGGCTCAGGTATGAACGCAGGAGATCGAGGATGGTCTCGTCGTCGTCTACCACGAGGACCCGGACCATGCCACCTTCATGGTAGACGTTGGGCGGTCTATTGGAGGAGCTTGCGCAGCTCCTCGTACTGCTCCGGGGTGATCTCCCCCTTCGCCAGGCGCTGCCGCAGGATCTGCAGGGCGGTATCCTGCGTCTCCCGGCGGGTCAGTCCGAGCACCACCAGCACGATTCCCGCCACCAGGACCAACACCACCAACAGGCCTACCACGTTGCCCCAGCCCCAACTGCCCCACCGGCCCATCATCCCGGGCCCCATCATCCCAGGCCCCATCATCCATCCCCAGCTTCCCATGCCCATCCAGAGGGCCGGAAGGAGCAGCAGGACTCCGATCACCACCACGGCCACCACGAGCGCCTCTCGCCAGCCCATCCCGACCTCCTCACAGCTCCGTTTCCCGCACGAACGCCCCGTGCCAGCTGTGGTACCACACCTGGCCCGTGTACGCGTTCACGCTCAGCATCCCAAAGAGCCTGCCCCCCTGCTCCACGTCGAAGGTGAAGTAGCCGTAGAACTCCGTGCCCTCATCCGGCTCCGCACCGGGGAGCGTGCTCCGGAGGAACTCCTGCGCGAGCTGCCGGGCGCGGTCCCTGGAGAGGGGCGGCGTTTCGGGCCACGCTCCGGAACCCGGGCCCATCATGCCGCCCATGTGTCCGTACTTGGTGTTCCACATCATGTTGGGCCCGGGTTCCGGGTGCACGAACCCGTCCCGCTCGACGATGAGTTCCATGGCTCCCTTCCCCGTGTCGCGCTCCACCACGAGCACGTAGAAGTGGTTGGTGAACTCCATGACCTCCTTGGGGGCAAGGTCCGTGTACCCCCAGCGGGCGAGCTCTTGTCGGACGAGATCCGCCGCAGCTTCCAAGGTCGCCGGTCCGGGCCCCGTTCCCGGCCAGGGACCTCCCGCCTCCGTGAACCACATCCCCACGGCCAGCGCGAGGCCGGAGAGGATCAGACCCACCCCGGCCCACACGTACCCTCGATGCATCCTTCCCCTCCGACTTCATTCTACGGCGGACTGCGGCGGGCCGGGTTTTCGCCCCCGGGTCGCCTCGTTCACCCCTCCTTGCTCGCGTACTTCTCCGGCTCCCGGTCGAACGTGGCCTTGCAGTGCGCGGAACAGAAGTAGTACGTCTGGCCCTGGTATTCGGATTTCCCCGCCGCCCGCACGGGGTCCACCTCCATCCCGCACACCGGGTCCTTCACGCGCTCCGCCATGGATCCTCCCTCCTCCCGTGTCGTGCTTGGGCCCGTCCGGGCCTTACAAACCTGCCAGACGCTCACGCCCACTCCAACGAAGTTCACAGCAATCCCCAGGGTTATGAGCGGCACCCGCTAGGCCGCCAGGGCTCCCGCCACCCTGCCACCGCGGGCAGGCCTGCGCAGGTTGCGCTCTTCGTGGGCACATCGCTAGTTCCCGAACTCGAATGCCAGGACCCGCTCGGCGACTCCCGCAAGGTCACGGACCACCAGCGCCAGGCGGTCCGGCAGTGGGTTGGGGACGGGAAAGTACAGCACGCCCGTCCGGTGGTGGGAGCTCGAGCGCTCCTCCTCCCAGCGCAGGGGCCGCAGCTCCGCACCCGCACCGGCCCTCAGCCCCACGTGGGCCAGCACGTCGAACCCCGACAGGTCCACGGAGTGCGTGTCCAGGGAGAGGCGAAAGGCGACCGCGCCATCCCGGAAGCCCTGCCAGGTGGCGGTCACCGTGACCCCGCCCGCCCCACGGTCGCGGATCGTCGCCTGGACCGGGCGAACCGGCTCCGCCGAAGAGGCCGCCGGGACCAATCGCCACCCCTCCGAGCCGAGGAGTGTAAACACGAAGGCGGACACAGCCAAGATGTGAAGCGGTCTGCGCATCCCTCTCTCACCTCCGGTTGACAGGGTCCACGGCCCCTGTGAAGGCTCCTTAATCGGCGTGTGAAGAGTCGGTGAACCCCGCCGTGCCGCCCGCTCACAGTCTGCCGCTCAGTCGCCGCGGACCGAAAACCCCGCAGCCTCTACCGCAGAGAGGAGCACCCGGGCGTGCTCCGCGTCGCGCGTCTCCACGAGCAGCGTGACCTCTGCTTCCCCGATGGGGACCTCGGGTGCGAGGCGGTCATGTTCCACGGTGACCACGTTGGCGCCCTGATGGGCCACCACGTCCAGCAACCGACGGAGGCTCCCGGGTCGGTCCACCAGGCGCGTGCGCAGCCGCAGCAGGCGTCCGGTCTTCACGAGTCCCCGATCCACCACGCGCACGAGGGTGTTCAGGTCCACGTTGCCCCCGCTCACCACGGCCACGGTGCGCACGTCCCGCAGCTCCGTCTTTCCGTACACCAGAGCCGCCACCGCGGCCGCTCCGGCACCCTCCGCCACCAGCTTCGCCCGTTCCAGCAACAGCACCATAGCCCCCGCGAGCTCGTCCTCCTCCACCGTGACCATGTCGTCCACCCACCGCCGCAGCAGCCGCAGGACCCCTTCCCGCGTCGACCTCACCGCCAGCCCGTCCGCCAGGGTGCGGCGGGCGGGGACTTCCACCACCCGGCCCTCGTGCCACGCCCGCCAGACCGCGGGAGCCGCCGCCGCCTGCACGCCCACGACCCGCACGTCCGGCCTGAGGGACTTCACGGCCACCGCGACACCCGCGGCGAGACCTCCGCCCCCCACCGGCACCACCACCGCCTCCACCTCCGGGAGCTGGTCCACGATCTCCAGGCCCACGGTCCCCTGGCCCGCGATCACCGCGGGGTCGTCGAAGGCGTGTACCAACACCGCGCCGTGCTGCTCCTGCAAGGTCCGGGCGTGCGCGAAAGCCTCCTCGAAGTCCTGGCCGTAGAGCACCACCTCCGCGCCGTACCCCCGGGTGGACTCCACCTTGACGAGAGGCGCGCCTTCCGGCATCACCACCGTGGCGCGCACGCCCAGCTCCCGTGCCGCCAGGGCCACCCCCTGGGCGTGGTTCCCCGCGGAGGCGGCCACGACCCCGCGCCGCCGTTCTTCCACGCTCAGCAACCGGATTCGGTTAAAGGCGCCGCGCACCTTGAAGGAGCCCGTGCGCTGCAGGTTCTCCGCCTTGAGCCAGAGCTCCACCCCTGCCAGCCGGCCCAGGGCTCCCGCACGCAACAGCGGGGTCTGGTGCACGTGGGGCCGTAGGGCGGCCGCGGCCTCTCGGATGTCCTCCAACCGGATGTGGAAATCCGCGTCCCGCAACGGGGTGCTCCGTCTCGGCCACGTTTAAAACGGCCACCGGCCCAGGAGGGCCCACAGGGCCGCGTCCCCGATCCCCCGGGCGAGCAAAGGCCCCCAAAGGCTTCCGGTAAGCCGGCGCACCAGGAAGAAGGCGGCGCCGCTCAGGAGGTGCCAGGCGATGACCTCTCCCCTCGCGCCCACATACAGGAGGAGAGTACCTGCCTGGGAGAGGATGAAGGCGGCGAGGGGGGAGAAGGAAAGGGAGGCAGGGAGCACGCCCCGCAGCCAGATCTCCTCCGCGGCTCCGAACGCAAGGTTCGCCGCAACGCTCCCGGAGCCGGGCAATTGGAAGAACAGAGGAATCCCCTGGGCCGCGAACCCCGCTTGCACGAGCCACACCGCCATTCCCGAAAACCCCGCGGAACTGAGCAGGCTCGCGGGGTGGCGGGCGCGCACAAGTCCGACCCTCCGGGGATCCGGGCAGACCGCGAGGGCCACCGCGCAGAGGAGAAGACCGGTGGCAAACGGGCCGAGTTCGAGGATCCGTCCTAACGTCGCGGCGGCTGCCGGAAGGAGGAACGGGAGCATGACCTCCCGACGCATCCACGGGAGCACGGCGGGTAGGACCATCCCCCCCAGCACCCCCGCAGCCCCCCACACCCACAGATCTCCCCACCGGGCGTAGGGCGTGAGGTCCTCTCTAGGCTCGATGCGGCCGGAGATCCAGCCCTGCGTCACCTGCGGAAGCTGCGCCTGGAGGCGACCTGTACGTTCGATGATCCCGGAGACCCCGATGCTGGCCGCCCGCACCACGTCCCGTCCCAGTTCCACCGCCCGCACCACCGCGAAGCCCAGGTGCTGCACGGGCCCCGCGGACTGTCCGAACCACCCCTCCTCCGAGGAGTGGACGAGGTAACGGGCTCCACCGACCACGAGGGCCCGGGCAGAGGCGGGATACACGATCTCGTAGCACAACAGGATTCCCGCGGGCCCCTCCGGGGCAGGAACCGGCCGGTACCCCGGACCCGGATCCGCCCACCACTCTCCGAGGGGCACCAGGCGCGCCTTATCGTGCCGCCCCACCACCTCCCCCCGCTCCACCACCACCGCGGAGTTCCGGCGGCCGTCGATCTCCCCGGTGGCCACGAGGGCCACATCCTCGGGGACCGCGGTCCGGATGAGGGGATCGAGGAGCTCGTCCCGGAGGAGGGGAGCTGGCCAGTAATGCTCGGGCCACACCACGAGCCGTGCCCCCGAGCGCACCGCCTCCCGGGTGAGCCGGAGGAGGGTTTCCTGAGTCGTTGGGGCATAATCGGGATCGAGCTTGCGCTGCTGCACCAGGTTGGGCTGGATGGCGGCCACGGGGATGCGCGGCTTCTTCTCCACCTCTAGGCGCTCAAGCCTCGCATTTCCCCACCCCCACGCCAGAGCCACCAGGATCAGGGGCAGGAGTCCTAAAGGCTTGCGGAGCAGGAGGAGCGCAAATCCCGCATTCGCCCCCACCACCGCGGCGGAGACCAGATACACCCCGCCCACGGACGCGAGCTGCAGGATCGGCAGGTTCGTCCACTGGGAGTAGCCCACGAGTCCCCAGGGAAAGGAGGCGGTCCCCAGACTGCGCAGCCACTCCACCACTACCCAGGCGAGAAGGGTTCCCACCACCCACCGGCCTTCTCCTCCGCGGGAGGTCGCAGCGCTCGCGAGGGCTCCGAAGAGGGCGGAGTACCCCGCGCTGAACACCGCCACCGCGGCGTAGGCGGCAAACCCCAGGCTCACGAGCCAGGTGAGCAGTACCCCGTAGAAGGCGAGCCCGAACAGAAAGCCAACCCCCGCAGCAGGAGCCGGGCGCACTCCCCGCAGGGCCAGGAGCAACGGCACGAGCGCTCCCCACGCGAGCGGCCACCACCCGGGGTGGGGGAAGCTCAAAGCCAGTAGGACGCCCGAGAGGACGGCGGCCCCGTACCTGGACCGGGCAGGACCTGCAGCCGGCCAGGGTCGGCCAACCCCTGCGGCCTTCCGCGCGCCGGCAGGCAGGGGAGGAGTCAGGATGCCCCGCACGAGGCAACTATAACACGGCGGGACGTGACCACCGCACGGGCGGTCTTCCTTGACCTCTAGGCAACCGGCCAATAGAATTATTACGTGATATAACTCGATACATCTTGGAGGTTGTCATGTTCGCCCGACCCTGGGGGCCCTGGCCCCGCGGACGGGTGGTCGGTCGCGGGGATCTCAAGTACCTGATTCTGGACGTTCTCAAGGACCGCCCGATGCACGGCTACGACGTCCTGCGGGCCCTCCAGGAACGGTTCGGCGGCTTCTACGCCCCCAGTCCGGGAGCGGTGTACCCCACCCTGCAGATGCTGGAGGACATGGGCTACCTGTCCTCGACCCTGCAGGATGGCAAACGCGTGTACGCCCTTACCGAGGAGGGGCGCAGGCTCCTTGAAGAGGGCAAGGCGATGGTCAAGGGGGTCGAGGAGCGGTTCGGGGACTGGCGGTGCCGGTGGGCATCCGTGTACCGGGAGTTGTGGGAGTTGGGGATGATCCTGCGCCGCGTGGGGCCGTGGAGGCACCCGAAGCCTGAGCAGCTGGAGCGCGTGCGCGAGATCCTCGTGCGGGCCCGGACGGAGGTGGAGGCCGTGCTGCGGGAGGACCTGACGTGATCCGGCTGGAGTTCTTTCACCGGATCAACGCGGACCTGATGGCGACCCGGCCCTTCGACTACCCCTACTCCATGCCGGGTCTGAAGGCGTGTAAGGCCGCCGAGTTCCAGGGCGGGCACGCCGCCCACTGGGACATGTTCGATCGCGTCCAGCGGGCCCACCTGACGGAGTGCCTGAACATCGCCGATTTCGAGGTACTACGGCAGTGCGCGGCGGACGTGGGGCTGGATGAGGAGGTGACGAAGGAGTGTCCGAGCGCGCATCCCCGCGTCCCGTGTTACCCATCTGGCAAGGGTGGGTTCTAGCCCTCGTCAGCGCCGCAGTGGCCAACGAGCTGTTGCGGCTCGCGGCCACCGCCCTGTTTCCGGTACCCCCCGCCTTCCAGCCGCTCACCCGCCCGGCGGTGTTCTTCTGGACGGCGGTCGGCACCACGGGGGCGGCGCTAGTGTACGCGGCGCTACGGCGGTACGCCGCAGACCCGGCGCGCACCTTCCGCCGCGTGGCCCTGGCGGTGCTCGTCCTGTCCTGGATCCCGGACGTCTTGCTGCTCGTAAGCCCGCCTGCTCAGCTTCCGCCGGCACTCCCCGAGGCCGTGGTCACCCTGATGGTGCTCCACCTGCCGCCGTGGCTGGCCTCCGTGGGGTTCCTGACGGGAGGCGTGCTGCCCCGCCGGCAGGGCGGTGGAGTTTTACCGGAGGCTGGTGGGCTTCCGTGTCCACCGGCAGGAGGGAAACGTGGCTCGCCTGGGCGCGGGCGGTCCGGACCTGCTGGTGCTCCGCGGCGATCTCGCCGCCCGCCGCTCTGAGGACACCAGACGCTGTCCACCAGCGAGGTGGGTCGGCCCTGGAGGTCGGTGAGGGGCTGCATCTCCCCGGCTACCGCGTCGCCCACCCGGATGTGCCCGCGTCCCTCGGTCATGGCGAACTCGATGGGCACGTC